>CAZWDG010000100.1:0-6353 GCA_964633075.1 uncultured Candidatus Brevefilum sp. | reverse complement strand
TATAATTATCGCAAGGCTTGTCAGTGGGTGTAAAAGCCTGTACAATAATCAAACAAATGTTCGATGCCACAAGAGGGACTCATGCCCGTTAACCTGCTTGATATCCAACAAAAGCTTAACAATTTTGGCGCTCAGGCAAAAGCGCATCAAGAGAAGATTGCCAAACGTCAACGCGAGATCACAAATCTTATCGAGGGATATGCGGATCAGTTAGCATTGCTCCGGGAGCAGGTAGAACGGGTTGCAGCGCAAAACCCAAACTTGCGCTGTGCTGTTCCGCAAGATGAGCCGTTGGATATGGTCGTCCCCAAGCCAGACCTGCCAGAGACCTTCACCGTCCTGGCTGCGGATGGCTCCCAGATCAACCCCAGCCGCCATGCACGCGTGCAATTCTGTGTGATCAATGTCGGCGTGGTGAAGATGGTGCGTGGGTCTAGTCAGGCCCCTGAGATCCAAACCAAAAGCCAACTCCTGGATTATGATGCGATATTTTTGCCAGGCGGTGGAATGATTTCGGAGGGCATGGTGGCTCTCAAGCGAGACCTGAGTGAACGGGAAGCCCTGGCTGAGCTGGCGGGAGATTTCCAGCGACCAGCCATCTCCATGACGGATGGTCCACTGGAGCTCTACCGGGAACCGCAGGAGACAGCAGAATTCACTCAGGCCTTTGAGCGTTATCTGGATGTTTTGACACATGTACGCCAATTGGGTTTGTTGACACTGGGCTATGTGGATAAGCCTGGCAGCGATCTGATTGGGCGCTTGTTAGAACTGGTCCAGATGTCGGATGAAGATCAGGGGGCATGTCATCAAGGACAGCGTCGATTTGCAGGCGTTAGTGACAGCCAGTTGATGCTGGACCGGTTGCAAAACCCGGGTGATCGTTCAGCGATTTTTGCCATCTATTCGCAAACCGCCTTGCGTTTTGGGAAGGATCTCCTGCCGCATTTCTTTTATCTCAATGTTGGGCAAAGTGCTAAACCCCATCTTGCTCGGGTGGAAGTGCCTGGGTGGATTGCCCGTGACCCAGATCTGGTGGGCTTGCTCCAGGCAGTGCTCTTGGATCAATCAAGAATCCTGGGTACCCGCCCTTACCCCTATATCCTCCATCGCGCCCATGAAGTGGCGGTGGTCACCCTCCCAGAGCATCACCATGTAGAGGAGATGATTGTGGCAGAATTCGATCGCAGGGGCATTCCAGTAGATGAAACTTCGTATAAACAATATCATAAAGACCTAGACACGACGAAAACGAGGTACCAATGATTAACGGGATTGAAATTGGACGATTATTGCGATCTGGTACAGCCGGTTTTGTGATTGGCTGCCGGGTCAATCAACTGGATGCGCCCAGTTTTGGTGCGCTTGTCCGGGTACCCCTGGGGCAAGATTACCAGGTGTTTGGCTTGATTTATGATATTCACATAGAGGATGACGGGCTGGTACGCCAGTTGATCACTGCCCAGGATGTGCCTGAAGAGGTTTTACGCGATAATCGTGAGAATCGCAACGTCCCAGTTGAGATTGGGGTGCTGGCATTGGGTTATCAGCAGGGCGAACGGATTGTTCATTTGCTCCCCCCGCGCCCACCGCTGAGCCTGGATGCCATTTATCTGTGTACAGCGGAGGAGATCATCAGATTTACGGGAACTGGCCGCTTTGGGTATTTCCGACATATCCTGAGAGCCCAGGACAAGCCGGTTGAAGAGCTCTTAGCTGCGCATTTAATGGCTGCTAAAGCGGCGCAGGAACGGGTTGGGAACAGCAGCTGGTATGAGGCGGCGCTGCAGGAGTTGATCACCTTGATGCGTGATGATTACCAGCGATTGATCACCATTCTGAGTGCTGCCAGCGAAATTTAAAAATTAGAGATCAACAAGGATGATGGCTGAAAACATGGACGAACAAATTGGAAACACCTCACAAATTCAAAATGGGACGATAGGGTATATCGTCGCCGGTGGATTGAAGGCCAATCTACAAGCCCGCTTAACCCTCCCAGCACAGGCTGTTAAGGAAGGTGCCTTCGTGGTGATTGAGAGTGGGGATTGGTTGTTCTATGGGCTGGTCACCGATTTGCTGTTGGGGTCAACAGATCCCCGTTTTGCGGATGAACGACCGGGGGGGCGCCTACCTGATCAATTAGCAAAATTGCTTCATGGTCAAACGCTTTACACCAACCTTGAGATCCTGACCGCCTTGATGATGGAAAGGGGACCAGAGCCTGATGACCCGGGTTACGATGCCTGGTTTCAAAAGGTGCTGGATGAACAAATCCGACCCGAACCAGTCAAGACGGTCCCACAGCATCATGCTGAGGTGCGCCTGGCACGGGCAGGGGATATTGCAGAGATCTTCGGCAAGGAGGATAAAGGCGCTTTCTTCCGCATCGGTGATACCCTTGAACAAAGTCATCCTGTATGCGTAGACTTGGATAAACTCGTCCAACGGTCGGCTGGCATTTTTGGCGCTACCGGCACCGGTAAGTCTTTCCTTACGCGGGTGATTTTGGCTGGATTGATCAAACGCGATAGGACATCGGTGTTGATCTTTGATATGCACAATGAGTATGGACCAGACGACACATCCTCCGATACCGGGCTGCGAGTGCCAGGCTTGAAGGGAAAATTCCCTACCAAGGTGCGCATGGTTGGTTTAGGTAGAGGGGCGACGATCCGCGGCGCGAATCCAGATTACACCCTTGAGATTGCCGAATCCGATATCACCCCGGAAGATGTGATGATGCTCTCCCAGGAATTCAACCTCAGGGAGACAACCCCCACAACATTGGAGGGATTGCGAACTACTTTTCATGATGATTGGTTTCATCAATTTAAACAGATGCGTGTGCATGCGTATGTTGAAGATGAAGAGGGAAAAAGAATTCCTGCACCCGATAGTGTTGAGGCTTGGGCGAACCATGCTGGTGTGCATCCTGCTGCAGCCGAAGCGCTGCATTCTAAATTGCGGCGGCTGTTCAACGCTCCGTATATTGTGGAAGAGCCTGCTGCCAACGCGCTTCAACAAATGGTGGATAACCTGGAAAATGGCCAGCATGTGGTGCTCTCTTTTGGCAAGCACGAGACCGATCTGGATTACCTGTTCGTCTCCAATCTGCTCACCCGGCGCATTCGGGACGTGTGGGAAAGGCGCACCAATGACTTCCGCAGCGGTCACCAAGGCGCGACAGAGCCACGTCCGTTGGTGATCGTGGTGGAAGAGGCGCATAAACTCCTCAACCGGGAAATGGCGACTCAAACCGCCTTCAGCACGATAGCCCGTGAAATGCGCAAATATTATGTCACACTGCTGATCATCGACCAGCGCCCTTCTCAAATTTATGACGAGGTCATGTCACAATTAGGGACCAGGGTCACCGGCTGGCTGGGTGATTCCGATGACATCCAGGCGGTGCTGACCGGCCTTTCTGGGCGTGAAGCCTTGCGCGGTATGCTGGCGCGCTTGCAGCCAAGAGAAGAGGTGCTCATGTTGGGCTGGGGCGTGCCCATGCCGATCTTGGTACGTTCCCGTCGTTACGATGAGACTTTTTGGGAAGAGTTGCTGGGAAAGCATTCAAAACGCAGTAACGAAGAAATACTAGGTGAATTAGGTTATTAACATGATCCCTGTCAGACTTAAAATTGATGGTTTTCTTTCATATCGACACCCTGTTGAACTGGATTTTACCGGTTTTAACCTGGCGTGTATTTCGGGACAAAACGGCGCGGGAAAATCGGCCATTTTGGATGCCATCACCTGGGTATTATTTGGGCAGGCGCGCAAACGTGATGAATCGGTGATCAATAATCATCCTACCGTGCAGGCAGCGGAAGTGACCCTGGATTTTGACTATGAAGGCAATCGATACCGTGTACAACGAACCAACCCGCGCGGCAAGACCTCTTCGGTGGAATTCTTCATTCAGTCCAACCTCCCTGGTGAAGAAGGTCATTGGAAAACGATGTCGGAGCGCACCCTGAGAGAAACGGACCAAAAAATCGTGGAAACTCTGCGATTGGACTATGAGACCTTCACAAACGCCTCCTTTTTCCTGCAGGGGAAAGCCGATCAGTTTGCCACCGCACGCCCTGGGGAACGTAAAAGGATTCTCAGCAGCATCCTGGGTTTGGAGGTGTGGGAAACCTACCGTGAGACTGCCGGTCAGCGTCGGCGTACGATCGAAAATGACGTCAGGTCCCTGGATGGTCAATTGAATGAGATCCAGAACGAGCTGGATGAGGGTCCTGAGCGGAAAAAGCTGTTGGATGAATTGCATGCGCGGCTGGCGAACCTGACCTCCCAACGCAAGAACCAGGAGAAAATCCTTGAAAATGTGCAGCGTTTGCACGCTTCGCTCAAGGAACAACATGTTTTGGTGGAAACCCTCAGGTCACAGTTTGAGAGCGCTCAGCGCGACTATGACCGCATTCTCTTGACACTTGCGGAACGGCGTGCGGAGAAATCTGACCACGATGCCATCCTGGCGGAAGCAGATCAGATTGAACATGCTTACCAGGAATGGCAGAAAGTTCGATTGGCATTGAGCAGCATGGAAGAACTGGCGGCAGCCTACCACCAGCATGAACTCATGCGTCAGGCGCCTTTGCAGGTCATCCATGCGGAAGAGGCACGCCTGACACAGGAAAAAACCTCCTTGGATAGCCAAAAAGGTGCGTTGGAAAATGCCCTCAGGGAAGCTGAAGGACTTGAAGCTCAGTTAATCAACGCTCAAGAAGCGATTAAGACCACTCAAGCAAAAATTCATCAGCGTGAACAGCTGGACGAGGATATCCGCCAATTACAGGCCAAGTATGCTGAGGCGAAGGCAGAAAACCCGCGTCTTAAAGAAGAGGGGACTAAATTAAATGCTCGGATCGACCAACTGAAGAGCTCTGAGGCTGCTGAGTGCCCGGTTTGTGGGAAACCGTTGACCCAAACCGACCGTGAAATTCTGATCAGGGATCTGGGTGAAGAACTTGAAGCCATGCGTGAGCGATACCATAAAAATAGTGAGTTATTGCGAAATCATGAATCCGAATTGCAGAAATTGGGAGCTCAGGTGGCTGACCTGAAGAATAGCGACAACGAATTGCGTGAAGCCAACCGCCAGGTTGATCTCATCAAGAACAGGCTCTCAACATTACAGGATTTGCAGAAGGCATGGGAGTTGAAGGGTGAGCCTCGGTTAAAAGAAATTACGTCACTTTTGATTGAAGAAAAGTACGCCTTAGAGGCTCGACAGAAACTGGATGCCATCAAAGCTGATTTAGAGGCATTGGGATATGACCTGGCTGCTCATGAAAAATTGCGCCAGGCAGAAAAGGAGGGTCGAAAGGCGGAAGAAGCCTTGATCAAGGTCCGACAATCTCGCTCTGCCCTGGGTCCGATTGAACGGCAAATCACTGATCTGGAAAACCAGAAAGTCGAGAAGGGAAAAGATCTGGAAGATCGAACGGCTGCCTTTGATGAGGCAGCAGCTAAACTTGCGGCTGCAGAAACCGATTTACCGAATCTCAAGCAAGCCGAATCAAATCTGTACGACATCCAGGAGCAAGAAAATCTGCTGCGCAAAGAAGTGGGAGGCGCTGAAGCAAGAGTCAATATATTAAAGGTGCAAGAAGAGCGCAAAGCGGGTTTGTTGGAAGAACGAGAACAGCTCACCCAAGGTATTGCTGATCTGAAACAACTCGAGCGAGCCTTTGGGAAGGATGGCATTCCGGCATTGCTGATTGAGCAAGCCCTGCCAGAGATTGAGGAGACCACCAACAGCCTATTGGATCGGTTGACGAATGGGCGGATGTCTTTCCAGTTTAGGACCCAGCGCGACTATAAGGATACCAGTCGGGAGGATCAGAGGGAGACCCTGGACATGGTCATCAGCGACAGTGTGGGTGAGCGCGATTACGAGATGTTCTCCGGCGGGGAAGCTTTCCGAGTCAATTTTTCCATCCGGTTGGCGCTCTCGCAGGTGCTGGCTCGCCGTGCGGGTGCCAGATTGCAAACCCTGGTGATCGATGAGGGCTTTGGCAGCCAGGATGCGCAGGGTCGGCAGAGGTTGGTAGAAGCGATCAACCTGGTGCGGGATGATTTTGAGAAGATTCTGGTCATCACCCACCTGGAGGAGCTTAAAGAAGCATTCCCCACGCGTATTGAGGTCGAGAAAACCGCCGAGGGATCGCAAATTCAGGTGATATAAGCGTTTTGTGGGTAACTTACGGTCCCGTAGGGACCTACGTGACGATACGTTTTGCGCTTCAGGGACTTGCGTGACAAATTTGAAGGCACCACAATCACCTGAGACTGCCACGCTTCGCTCGCAGTGACAGATTTGTAGGTGACGTATGGTTCCGCAG
>CAZWDG010000099.1:2880-6354 GCA_964633075.1 uncultured Candidatus Brevefilum sp. | reverse complement strand
CTTTGATACGGTGCATCTCCACCTGTGACCAGGATGTTCCCCCTGCACCGGCCACATCGACGGCGTCGATGCCTGCATCGTATAACATCTGCGCTGCCTGATAGGAAAGGCCCCATCCGACCTCTTTGATGATCAGGGGCACGGATAGCTTCTTTCGCACGAGTGCAATTTTTGAGACGAGATCGAAAAAGTCAGTATCGCCTTCGGGTTGAAGTGCTTCCTGGAGGGGATTGAGATGCAGGATCAGGGCATCTGCTTCAATCATTTCGACGGCTCGTTGGCATTCCTCGACGCCGTAACCGGTGTTAAGCTGCACAGCACCTAAATTAGCAAACAGCAAGATATCGGGGGCGTAGGTTCGTACACGGAAGGAGTTCGCCAGCGATGGATCTGAAATTGCGAGACGCTGAGAGCCAATACCCATAGCCAAACCAACTTCTTGGGCAGCGGTCGCCAATATTTGATTAATCTGCCCGACCTCTCCTGTTCCCCCTGTCATCGATGAGACCATCACAGGAACTGGCTGATTTTTTCCAAATAAAGTCTGGCTCAGACTGATATCATTGAGGGAAATTTCTGGGAGTGCCTGATGAATAAAACGCACATTTTCCAGTCCTGTCGTTAGCGTGGAGTTCACCTCTTTTTCAAGGTTGATCTGGATATGTTCGGTCTTACGATGGGCGATGGGCGTATCTTTTTTCATTGGGATGGGTTACTTATTAAGGAATTTGATCTGAAACCTTGACAGTTTGATAAGGCGCGTTAGAATTTGATTGTCCACTTTTATCGATAGGAGGCACTATGTCTGATACATTTATCAAAGTAAAAGAAGTCATTGTAGATGTTCTAAAAGTTGATGTTGATAATCTTACCCCGGAAACCCGTTTCATTGAAGATCTGAAAGCTGATTCGATGGACCAATTTTTCCTGATTGATGGATTTTGCGAGAAATTTGATATCTCCATCTCCGATGAGGAAGCGCGCCAGATTCAGACTGTTGGTGAGGCGGTCGAATATATTGATAGCAAGCTCTAATTTGTTTTGAAAATTCAGATGTTTTATCGGCTGTTTTAAGTCCCAAACGAATTAAGGGCTTTGGGTCTTAACATCCAAATCGAATGAAATAGATAAACCCCCGGATAGGCGGGGGTTTATTCTATTTCACAATTCTTGCACAAGGATATTGATTCATCTTTGAGTTAAGTCGAAATTATAAGGTACTCAGCTCACTAAAGACATGTTTTGACTTGGTGGCTTATTTATCTTGTTCCTTTTATCCTTCACGAATGCTCATCAGTTGGACAATATAGGGTTTTATTGCTGCTTTAAGTTTCTCCAACGCAATACCTCGAACTTTAATTGTCACCTCATCGACAGAAGTTGATTCGCCAGAAAAGGTGCCAAAGGCGACAATATCACCACCGGCTTCATAGATCGCCTGGGTGAGTTTTGCTATGGAACCAGCTTCAACTGAAATCTCTGCTGATAATCGGATACCTCTTTGTCGAGCCCCGAAAACCTCCACGAAAACATGTAATAAATCCGTGGCTGTGATAATGCCAACCACGTCATCTCCGCGTAAAACAGGTAAACAGTTGATTTTATTGTCGGCCATGACTCGGGCAGCTTCTTCAATCGGGGTTTCCTCTGTGGTGGTGATGACATCTTTAATCATGACATCTTCCACTTTAATTTTGTCAATTAAATAGTTGAGTTCCCAGATGCTTAAAGAAGTTGCTTCGGAGGGGGAGGCTTTTTCCAAATCACGTTTGGTGACCAAGCCCACCATTTTCCCATTCTTGACCACTACCAATCGCCGGATGTTTTCCCGCTTCATCAAATTAAAAGCAACAGGTAAGGAGATATCTGGTTCTACAGTAATAACTGGTGATGACATTCTTTTTCCAACGATCATGTTTTTGCTCCTTTTTTTGAAATTGTACTAAATCCGATTATCAAATGCAAGGAATTATATACTTGGCAGATACTCCGAAGCGGTCGATTCAGTTAATTTTTAGGATTGACCTCAATCGGTTTCCCATTCTGCTTTGCAGATTCTAACAATGCCTGAATGACTTGCATGTTGGCGATGGCGTCTTCTGGTGGATAGGTTAGGGTCCCGCTCGAGAAAGCCTTCATAAAATCCTCGGCGATCAGTTGGTATTGATCAACGCCAGAAAATTTATGCACTTTTGACGATCCAAATTTGATTTGGTTGATGACACTTTTATCCAAACCGGGTAAAAAAGGATTTTGCAAGACCAAAAAGCCATCTATTCCGGATAGGATGCAGCTTTGGCGTCCTTCCTGGTTGAATCCGCAATCGAAATGGGCTAGCAATCCCTCGCCAAAATCCAAAATAGCAGTGAGTTGTTCATCTACACCACTAGGCGCCCACGCGGCACGAGCCTGCACCAGCACGGGTTCCCGACCTGCCATCAATCGGCTGATATTGATACAATAACATCCCACATCCATGGTAGCACCCCCACCCATCTCGGGTTGAAGACGAATGTCAGCAGGATTTTTAAGTTTGAATGTGAAAGCTGATTCAATCGTCTTGACCTCACCGAGCTCACCACTTTGAATGATCTCTCGTGCAGCTTGGATACGAGGATGATGGCGATACATGAATGATTCCATCAACAGGACACCATTTGCCCGTGCGGCTGCTATCATTTCTCGACATTCATCGGTATTTAGTGCCAGTGGTTTTTCACACAGGATATGCTTACCAGCCTCTGCTGCCCGAATGGACCAGGGCTTATGGAGATGATTGGGAAGTGGGTTGTAGACGGCGTCGATTGATGGATCATCCAATAGTGCCTGGTAATCACTGTAAAAAACAGGAATGCCCATTTCTTCTGCAAATCGCTGCGCTTTTTCAGCGTCTCGACTGGCAACAGCTTTAACCACAGTCATCTTTGATTTCTGCAAAGCTGGAATCATGGCTCTCTTTCCAATTCTTGCTGTGCTGAGAATACCCCAAGTGAATTTATGCATGCTATCTCCTTTTGATTTCTATCTAATTTATTTGTCGGTGTAACGACTGGCAGTTACGGTTGTTGAACCAATCCAAAGCAATCCAAATCGCTCTGAAGCAATTGGGGCTTCTATGTGATGAAGGCAGGCTACTCTGCCTGACTTATTGTTCATTGATCAATTCTGGGATTTCTTCAGGATAGTGTGCTATTTGAACACCGGCTTCTTGCAGCGCTATGATTTTTGCTTCTGCAGTACCGTAACCACCTTCAATGATTGCACCAGCGTGTCCCATCCGTTTATCAGGCGGGGCAGCCTGTCCGGCGATGAAACTGATGACAGGTTTGGTCATGTGACTCATGATAAAATCGGCTGCACTTTCCTCATCTTGCCCGCCTATCTCTCCAATCAGGACGACCAGTTCAGTTTGTGAATCACCCTCAAAATAGGAAAGGATTTCATTGAACTGGGTTCCTACAATGGGGTCACCGC
>CAZWDG010000099.1:0-2870 GCA_964633075.1 uncultured Candidatus Brevefilum sp. | reverse complement strand
TCAAGGTCCCTGAGCGTGAAACAACACCAATTGAACCTTTATGGGTTATTGATCCAGGAATGATGCCAACTTTAATATTCGGTGGTGAAATGATTCCAGGTGAGTTCGGGCCGATTAATAGACCAGATTTGCTCGTGATGACATGTTTAACCTGCAGCATTTCCCTGACAGGTATGCCTTCAGTGATACACACGATCAATTCGATGTTGGCATCTGCTGCTTCAAGGATGGCATCCCCCGCAAAACGTGCAGGAACAAAAATAACGCTGGCATTGGCACCCGTAACTTCAACGGCTGTTCGGACTGAATCAAACACCGGTACTTTTCCATCCAAGATCCACTCACCACCTTTACCAGGTGTGACGCCGGCGACAATATGCGTACCATAATTCAACATTTGCTGAGCGTGAAAGGAACCCTCGTGCCCGGTTATCCCTTGCACTAATAAACGCGTTTCACCGCTGACTAGGATGCTCATGGGACTGTCTCCTTTGATTTGGCGACAGCTTTTTCCGCTGCTTCCAGAAGTGTTGTTGCAGTTTCTAATTGCGCATTGGCAAGGATCTCTCTTCCCTCGCTCTCATTGGTCCCCACAAGTCGGATCACAAAAGGAATAACTGTTTGAATTTCATCAAGTGCTTGTTTGATGCCCATCGCAACTTCGTCACACCGGGTTATACCACCAAATATATTGATCAATACCGTCTTGACCTGTGGGTCCGCCAGGATGATCCTTAGAGCAGCAACCACTTTTTCCGCACTCGCTCCACCTCCAATATCCAGAAAGTTGGCAGGCTGTCCACCCTTAAGCTGGATAATGTCCATGGTCGCCATCGCCAGCCCAGCACCATTAACTAAGCAACCAATACTACCGTTTAATTTGACATAGGATAAGCCGAATTTCCGTGCTTCTGCCTCCTGGGGTGATTCAATGGATAAATCCCGTTTGTCAACAAATTCCGGATGTCGGAAAAGAGCATTATCATCCAGGATGATTTTTCCATCGAGGGCAACGAGATGATCATCACCCGTAATCACAAGTGGGTTAATTTCAGCCAAAGTGGCATCGAGGTGAGAAAAGGCTTGATAAAGATTTAATGCAATGGCATTAAATGATCGCCAAAAGCGGCGAGGAATTTCAATCTCCGCGGCAAGATTTCGCGCCTGGAAATCTCTGAGTCCCAGTAAAGGATTCAGGCTGACTTTGGCGATTCGATCTGGTGTTTTCCGAGCGATTTCCTCGATGTTAACCCCGCCTTCTGCACTGGCAATCATCAGTATTTCCCCATTTTGTCTATCAACAGTCATTCCAAAGTAGATTTCTTGTTGAATATTGACAGCTTCCTCAACCAACAAGCGAAGAACAGGAATATCCTTAATTTTTTCTCCAAGAATTTTAGAAGCCTCTTCTTCGGCTTCATCAGGCGATTTTACCAACCGGATTCCCCCCGCCTTACCTCGACCTCCGATTAATACCTGTGCTTTCAGAACGACCGGGCCAATTAATTCCTCTGCAATATGTTTGGCTTCCTCAGGTGTGGAAGCCAAATGCCCTCTTGGGATTGGGATATGATATTGAGTAAATATTTCTTTGGATTGATATTCGTGGAGTCTCATTGATCCTGGATCTATCATTAATGATTTGTTAAGGGATTATACCATGCAGGTGGACATCGATTAAGAATTAGCAAGAGTCAAAGGGATAAATTAGCAGGTGAAAATATTCCTGTTAGGGCAAGAATACCTTGAAAAAATAGCATTTTCTCATTGTAAAAGATCTTTCAGGTGGGACAATAACGAGCGCACATCTCGTTTTAACCATGAGATTCTTTGGGAACAGAATCATCAGGTCGTTCTGAATTTAACTGGAATGATATAACTAATTTTGCACAAGCGTTGAGAAAAGGAGGCTGCCCTGATAACCGGTGCAGCCTCCAATCATTGAAAATGTTATAGTTCCCCAGGATTGTTACAATCCTGGGGATATTAATGGATATTGGATGAGCGCGAATTAGCCTTTAAGAAATTCGTTGAGGGCGTCTTTGCTAATTCTGTAAGCGGTCCCTAGTTTTCGAGCCTTAAGGTCCCCGGCTTCAATTGCTGCAATGACATCTTCAGCGGAAACCTTGAGAAATTGTGCAGCCTCATCAGGTGTCATGACATCAGGCATACCACCAACTGCGGCACCTGCGGGTTGAGTCCCAGCCGCCTGGTCTTGCCTGACATTACTGAGGGCATCGCCTAAAACATTGCCAATCCCCATGCCAGCACCGATACCAGCTGTTAATCCAGCGCCACCGCTGGGATTTTGGGCTGCATCTCGCATGGCATCCGCGGCTTGCAACTGTGTATAGGTCTGCATATCGAGCATGCCCATCGCACGGAGTTCCTCTGCGGATTTGGTTGAAGGCTTTAAATTGCCGATATAGAAGGATTTGAGCGTCAGGCCGATCGCTTTAAAATCATCTTGAGAGAGTGCCCTGACCCCCGCTGAAAGCTCATTCGTTTGACCGATGAGTTCCATCACATTGCTTTTGGCCGTTGTTTCTCCAAGAAGATCTTGAAGTTTCGAAAGCAACATGGTGCGCAACCGGTTTTCAATATCACTGGTGCGGTAATAACCCTGTGCACCGACGATTTGAGCCACAAATTGCTGTGGATCACTGACCTGATAGCTGTAGGTACCAAAACCCTGCAGAAGGGCGACACCTAAACCAACACCCGGATTGCGGACGATGATCGGTTGGGGAGTCCCCCATTTCTGGTCAGCAAATTCTCTCATCGAAACATAATACACTTCTGCAGTGAATGGTGTCCGATTATTAAATGCTTGTCCAATTAAGTTGACCAGCAGGGGGATGTTGGCTGTT
>CAZWDG010000098.1:0-6425 GCA_964633075.1 uncultured Candidatus Brevefilum sp. | reverse complement strand
ATCGATGGCGCCACCCTCCACGCCAACCGCGATGCATTGGGATTTGAGATTGACGTGCCCAGCATGATCAGCCAGGCGGTTGACCAGATGAACAATGACAGCTTCTGGGATTATCTCTGGGGCAGGCTCAAACCCCAGCCCGTGAACATCCCTCTCACCGCCAGCATCGACCAAGACCACATTCGACATTACCTCCAGCAGGAGATCATCCCCCGCTATCTGCAGCCGGGCAGCCCCGTCAGGCCTATCCCGGGAACGACTAACTTCCTGCCGAGCCAAAACGGTCAACAGCTTGACCTTGATGCAGCGCTTGAGGATATCCAGAATGCTTTACGATCACCCACCACCCTTCCTGTTAGTCTTCAGATCCTTGAAGATCAGGCATCCGGGATCAACCCCCAGGTGCTGGAAGCATTTCTTCGCCATCAAATCGATTGGGTGGGGTTTGATGAGCTTGTGGAGGTTTATCTTGAGCCCATGGAGGCCGCGCCAGTCATCCATTTTGCCATCCAGGACAATCTACCTGTGGAACCTGACGTGGCGTTCACTGCGGCCAGCACCATCAAGATCCCCATCATGATCTCCGTTTTGCGCCAAACACCAGAACCAACGCCTGAAGCAGCCACTACCTTGCTCAAGCAGATGATTGTGTTTTCTGAAAATCCCCCTGCCGATACTTTGATGTCCACTTATTTGGATGCGGTGCGCGGCCCATTGATCGTCAGCGAAGACCTGGTCGCCCTTGGGATGGAGAACACCTTCCTGGCTGGGTACTTCTACCTGGGCGCACCCGTCCTGCAGCTCTTCGAAACCCCGGCAAACACGCGTACAGACATCAATTTAGACCCAGATGTCTACAATCAGACCGTCCCTGCGGAAGCCGGTCAACTGCTTTCGGCCATCTATACCTGTGCAAAGGATGGGGGCGGCTTGCTGACCGAAACATTCCCTGACGAGATCACCCAGAGCGAATGCCAGTTGATGATCGACATCCTCTCTGCCAATCGCATCGGCCTGCTGATCGAGGCTGGTCTGCCCCCAGAGGCGAGGGTAGCACACAAACACGGCTGGGTCGTCGAACTGGACGGCTTAATCCACTCAATGAGTGATGTGGGGATCATCTTCTCCCCTGCTGGGGATTATGTCCTGACCATTTTCCTCTATGACCCCGATCGCCTGGACTTTGACGCAGGCAACCGATTGATCGCACGCCTTTCCCAAACGGTTTATAATTTCTTTAATATTGAAAATCAGGCGTACTGGTGGTTTGATTAAGTCATGAAAGTCATTCTGACCCACGAGCAAGCAGATATGGATGCGCTGGCATCTCAATTAGGCGCTTGGTTATTGTATCCCGATGCGCTGCCCCTTTTGCCGCGCAACATCAACCGCAACGGCAGGCGCTATCTTGAAACATTCAGCCAGGATTTGCCTTACATCCCCATGGAAGATCTGCCACGCCAGCCAATTGAAACCATCATCCTGGTGGATACACAATCGATGATCACCCTGAAGGGTATGAGCGAAAAAACGCAAGTCGTGGTCTATGATCATCACCCCGAGCGGGACGACCTTAACCCCGATTGGACGTGTTATTTTGTTCAAGCTGGCTCCAACGCCAGCCAGATGATTGCGCGTATTCGTGAAAAGAATATCCCGATAACCCCCCTGCAGGCCACCACAATAGCGCTTGGCCTGTATGAGGACACCGGGTCATTTACCTATGGTTCCACAACGTCGGCAGATTTGGAGGCCGCGGCCTTTTGCCTTGACCAGGGCGCAAATTTAGATGTGGTGGGACAATTTCTCTATCCCCCACTTTCAGCCGAACAGCGCAGGTTATATGATCGCTTGATGAGAAACGTCCAAACCTTCACCGTCAAGGATTCAACCATCCTGGCTGCAAAAGCCAACGCCCTGGACGTTCAGGATGAAATCTCTTCCGTGGCGCATAAGATGCGTGACGTTTTGAACCCGGATGCACTGTTGTTATTGGTTTCCACACCTCAGGGCATTCGCCTCGTGGCACGTTCCACCAGCGACCAGGTAGATGTCTCTTCAATCGCAGTCGCCATGGGCGGCGGCGGTCATAAACGCGCGGCCTCAGCCCTGATTCATCCACCTGAGAACCTTGACGAGGAAGGCACCCTAAAATATCTCGACGAACGCTTCGAAGAAATGGTCTCAGATTTAGAACGACATGTCAACCCGGCTATCACGGTGGCGACCATCATGTCTAAAGACCCCTTGATCCTGACGCCCGATACGTCTGTGCAGGAAGCCCACCGTTTGATGCAGCGCTATGGCTATGAAGGCTATCCTGTGGTTGCGAATGGTAACGTCGTTGGTTTACTCAATCGGCGTGAGGTGGATCGGGCGTTAAACCACGGCTTAGACCTGACCATCAGCAGTCTGATGTCAGCTGGAAATGTGACCATCCCCCTCGATGCCTCTTTGGATGCGCTTCAAGCTTTGATGGGCAAAAGTGGTTGGGGTCAGGTGCCGGTCGTGTCACCAGAAACCGGTGAGATTATCGGGATAGTGACCCGTACGGATCTGCTCAAAACGCTGACTCCCCAACCAGAACACCCCTCCAAGGAAGAAGTCTCTGAAAAATTAGCGAAAGCGGTGCCCCCAGCCCGTTTGGCGCTTTACGCGCCCTGGCGTCAGAGGCGGATAGGATCAACCTGCCCATCTTCGTGGTAGGTGGATTTGTGCGCGATTTACTCCTGGATCGCCCCAGCCTTGACTTTGACATCGTCGTTGAAGGGGATGCGATCTTCTTCGCACGGCGCTTGGCGGATCGTTTCGGGGGCAGGGTGCTCACCCACCAGCGATTCAATACTGCCAAATGGCAGATTGCCGGTATTCATGATCAACTGCTCGAAGCATTACAGATAAAAGAAAATGGAAACGATATCCGTTTGCCAGGGAGCCTGGACCTGATCACCGCCCGCACCGAATTTTACGAGCAGCCTGCTGCCTTACCAACGGTGGAAAGCAGCAGCATCAAGATGGACCTCCACCGGCGTGATTTCACCATCAACACCCTCGCCTTGCGACTGGATGGTGAGCACTATGGTCAAATCCATGACTATTGGGGAGGGCTGAGCGACCTGAATAAAGGTCACATCCGGGTGCTACATGCCTTGTCCTTTGTCGATGATGCCACCCGCTTGTTGCGAGCGGTACGCTTTGAGCAGCGCTTTGCTTTCCAAATTGAACCTCGCACCCTGGCGTTGATGGAAGAAAGCTTACCGCTGCTCAACAGGCTGACCGGTGCCCGCATCCGTCATGAGATCAACCTGATTTTGGATGAGCCCAAAGCACCCGAGATGTTGGAGCGCCTTTCGACATTGGGCATCCTGAATGCCATTCACCCTGCACTCCCCTGGGATGAAACCCTCAAACGCCATTTACGCCAGTTGAAGATGATCCCTGCTGATCCAGTCTGGGGTTTACCAATGGATCTTGCCTGTCAACGGTTGATGAGTTATCTGGTGTGGTTAGGCCAGTTACCTGAGCCAACGCTGCGCTCGATCGTCTCACGGTTGCGATTCAAGGCGGATATTAAGAAGACTTTAACAGCCACCAGCAAACTCAATAAAGCCCTGCCTGACCTGGTGGATGCCAAGCCCAGCGAAGTCGTGCGCCAGGTTGAGAAGGCACCTCGCTTGTCCATTTATGCCGCATACCTGATCAACGAGGACGAAAAACAACGACAACTGCTCTGGTTGTATGTCAGCCAGTGGGCAACGGTGGAACCAATTACCACGGGAGATGACTTAAGAGCCATGGGCTTGCGCCCTTCACCAGCTTATGGACGAATTCTTTCCGCATTACGAGATGCCTGGTTGGATGGTGGAATCAAATCTGCTGAGGAAGAAGGAGCTTTGCTGTCCGCGTTAGTGGCAGAGATGGAATAGGTCCAAATAAAGAGATCAGAACATCAATGATCGATAAGGTAACCTCTATTCAAACCCCAAATCTTTCAGACTTCATCATCCGCCAAGTAGACAAGGCTGACCTGCCCGCCCTGGAATGGGATGGTGAATATCTCAAATACAGGCGGATGTTCGCCAACCTTTACCACAACACCCGGTATAAGGACACATTGATGTGGATCGTTGAAACCAAGCAATGTGAAATGGTCGGTCAGGCTTTCGTTATTTTACGCAGTGAAGAAAAAGAGGTGGCGGACGGCAAAACCCGCGCCTATGTCTTTTCTTTTCGGGTCAAACCACAATTTCGTAATTGCGGCATAGGTAGCTATTTAATGGGTTTTATTGAGAACGATCTGCGTGAGCGAGGGTTTAAATGCATTACGTTGAATGTCGCAAAAGAAAACCTGGATGCCCTGCGCTTGTATCAACGATTGGGATACCGAATAACAGGCTCTCGGCCTGGAATCTGGTCATTTGTCGACCACGAGGGGCGGACTCAACACATCCATGAACCCTCCTGGCGCATGATTAAGGACCTTTTATAATGACCCGTTCATCTTTATTTATCGTCTGGGTGCTGATCTTGGCTTCCGAAAAGAGCGGTTAGCATAATAAATCAAACTGACCTGTGGTATAGTATACGTCGCAGAATTTTGGAGATAAGAACTTGGTTGAAAATCTGGATCCATCCAATAAACCAAGATGATTGAACATATGGCGACCCTTTGTGTTTAAAAAACTTTACCTGATCCTCACCCTGCTGGTTCTGACTGTGAGCGCTTGTCAAAAGATACAACTGGAAGAAATGCCAGAACTCGAAGGAGAACCATTTGAACTCTACCTCGTGGCCAACCCAGATATGACAGGTGTGGACTTGATCAATTATGAGCTTGAGGACCTGCCTCTGGCAATGAACCCTCTCATTAAAACCGAAAATATCGATAATTTTCTCTGGGAAGGGCAGGCCATTAATCTGACTGAAGAAGCCTATAAGAATTTACTGACTATCTTTTCAAATAATATTCCCTTGACAGGATTGCCCTTTGTGGTCCTCTCCTATGGTGAAAGGCTTTATGCCGGCGCTTTCTGGACGCCTATTTCTTCTGTCAGCTTTGATGGGGTGGTCATCGTTCAACCAGTAGACCCGGCGGGTATGCCGTTATTAATTTCTCTGGGCTATCCATCCGAAGACTTTTTCAAAGGGGAGGATCCACGCTTCAATCCTCGTCTTTTGCAAGCCCTAGAAAACGCGGATTTGTTATGGGATTCAGAGAAAGATGATTAGGTTAGAGGGTGAATGGAATATTTGTAAATGGTGAATAGTGAATGGTGAATGATGAATAGTGAATAGTGAATGGTAACAGGTGAAGGCGCGTGATGATTCGGATTGGATTTGATTAATGACACCTATTCGATGGAATAAATAGCTTGTACTTTTTTTACCCTAATGTCTGTGAGGAAATATGATGTTTAACCAATTACCTAAGCAGTACGCTTTTTCGAAAGAATTAATTCAAGCGCGGGAAGTGGGTGCCCCCATTGTAGCGCTGGAATCCGCTGTGATCACCCATGGCTTGCCCCACCCGAACAACCTTAACCTGGCACGAGAAGTAGAGGCGATCACCCGTGAAAATGGTGCCATGCCAGCCACCATCGCTTTACTGGATGGAAAAATCCAAATTGGCTTAGATCACGCACAATTGGAACGCCTGGCAACCCTGGAAAGATCACGTAAGATCAGCCTGCGCGATATTGGGATTGCCCTGGCTAATGGGTTAAACGGTGGCACAACTGTCGCAGCGACATTATTTGTGGCGTCAATGGCAGGCATACGCGTCTTTGCCACCGGCGGGATTGGGGGGGTGCATCGCGGTGCGCCATTTGACGTTTCCACAGACCTGCCACAGCTCGGAAAATCGCAGGTTTTGGTGGTCTGCGCAGGTGCAAAAGCGATCTTGGATCTACCAGCGACCAGGGAGGTTTTGGAGACGCAGGGCATACCAGTCATTGGCTACCAGACAGACCATTTTCCCGCTTTTTATACAGGACAAAGTGGTTTATTCGTTGACCAGCGGGTGGAGACGCCTGAAGCGGCCGCCCAGATCGCTTTGCAAGCATGGGAAGCGGGGTTAAAGTCAGCCATATTGCTTGTGGTCCCACCGCCAGAATCAGAGGCGATGACAGAAGAGGCGATGGAAGGGGCTATTCAAACCGCGCTTGCGGAGGCGGTTGAAAAAGGCATCCATGGGGCAGCAACCACGCCCTTCCTGTTAAGTCGGGTCAGCGAATTGACAGGGGGAGACAGCCTGCGTGCCAACCTGGCTTTATTGCGTAATAACGCGCGTGTGGCTGCACAAGTGGCCTTTGCCATGGCAGGGATTAATAAAATCGGCCCTTTTTAGCTGATCAAGATTAATTTGTTTGCGTGGGGCGAGGCGTTCGGGTTACCGTCGGTGTGATGGTGATGGTGATCGTGTGCGT
>CAZWDG010000097.1:0-6539 GCA_964633075.1 uncultured Candidatus Brevefilum sp. | reverse complement strand
CTCCCACGCCCACTCCCATCACGCCCACCGCAACAGCGACGATGACAGCCACAGCCACCAACACACCCACCATCACCCCCACCAACACGCCCAATGCGCCCTTTGAATATGAGGTGCAGGAAGGGGATAACTGCACGACCATCGCGGAAGAATTCGACGTGGACATCGAGGTCTTATTGGTGTTAAACAACCTGACAAGCAGCTGTTTTATCACACCAGGGCAAACCATCCTGATCCCCGCACCAGGACAGGAACTCCCCACATCCACACCGCTCCCCACCGATATCGCACCTGGCACATTGATCGAGTATACCATCAGGCAGGGTGACAGCCTGTATGCCCTCGCGGATCAGTTCAACAGCACTATCGAGCGCATCATTGAGGAAACCAATAAATTCCGCAGAGCTAATGATCTGGATGAGATTGAAGATAACAACGACCTCTTCTTTGGGGATATCCTGATCATCCCCGTCTATATCGTGACGCCCGTGCCCACAGCGACCAACACAGTGGCACCCACAGCTACACAGCGACCGTAGCGGAATAAGAATTCAGGAGAACTAAGAACAAATAACAGCGGTGGTCTGGCATGCCACATGGATAAAGCCACAGACCACCGCTTTAACTTTTGACTTTACTAATACCACACTTTTCTGTGGTGAACGTAGAGACGCTGTCCGAAAAGTAGGGGACAACCCCAGGATTGTGTGATGCGTTTTCGGCGGAGTTACTTGTTTGTGCTGGTCTCCTTATTGAGCGCAGGCAATTTAGTGAAATGTCACCCTCACCTCAATCCTCTCCCTCCTTGAGGGAGAGGATGAAGGTATCAAATTTGTTAGGGTGAGATTTCTCTTAAGGGGAAAAATGCTTATTAACCCCCTCTCCCTTTATGAGGGAGAGGGCAGGGTGAGGGTTTCTTATTGGACTACCAAATGGGGACAAGGTTTATTCCTATTTTGATCGTGCTGGTGTCCCCACCAGCACACCTCTCTAAAGAGGTAGCTTTATTTTAAATATGATTGAAAGGAATGATTCTTTGGCACAGGGTCAGGAGACCCTGTGCGATCAAGATATTTGGATGGAATAGCTAAAAATGAGGTTGTCTGAAAAGTAGGGGACAACCCCTCTACGATTTTCATCTGCAATAAAAACAAACAAAATAGATAATCACTGGCATCAAGGGCTAAAAACGCCACGCTAGTTCATAAAATACCTCATTCCAGCGAAGTTCATTCTTAAATTCGCGCAGGGTTGTCGCCTGATTGATCAGCAAGCACTCGATCCCTGCCATTTCAGCAAAATCCTCGAGCTGCTGTGAGGTGACATCGAAGCTGAAGCTGGTATGATGAGCACCTCCGGCTAAAATCCAGGCGTGGGCTGCTGTTTTGAGGTCGGGTTGAGGCAGCCACAAGGCACGTGCCACGGGGAGCTTGGGCAGGGGCTCATCGGTTGGGACCACATCGACCTGATTAACGATCAACCGGAATCGAGAGCCCATATCGATCAAAGAGGCCGCCACCGCTTCACCAATGTGTGAATCGAAAATCAAGCGCACCGGATCCCCCTTGCCACCGATGGAAAGCGGTAAAATCTCCAGCAAGGGCTTCGAGGCAGCAATGGATTCGCAGATCTCCAGCATATGCGCTCCCAAAACCTTATCGCCATCAGGGCTGAAGTGATAAGTGTAGTCCTCCATAAAACTGGTACCTTTTTTGCCCCCGAGGCTTATCACCTTCATGGCGCGCACTAAAGCTGCTGTTTTCCAATCCCCCTCAGCACCAAACCCATAACCGTCCCCCATCAACCTTTGGACAGCCAAACCGGGCAGTTGCGGAAGCCCGCTCAAGTCTTCAAAGTTGGTCGTAAAGGCATGGAATGAACCCTCTTCCAGGAAGCCCCTCATCCCCAATTCGATCCGGGCTGCTTCTCGCAATGAGGCATGTCGATCTCCATCCCGCTTAAGGCTGGAGACGGTCTCATAGGTATCCAGATACTCCTCCACCAAGTTCGTAATGGCATCTTCCTCAACCTGGTGGACAACTTTGACCAAGTCCCCAAGGCCAAACCCGCTGACACGGAAACCAAGCTGGATTTCTGCCGCTACCTTATCCCCTTCAGTGACCGCCACGTCGCGCATATTATCGCCAAAACGAGCGACCTTTAAATTTTGCCAATCCGAAAAGGCACAAGCTGCGCGTGACCAATCCCCTAACGCCCTCTGAACATCCTCATCTTGCCAATGACCGACGACAACTTTTCGATTCTTGCGCATCCGGCTGCCAATAAAACCGAATTCCCTGTCGCCATGTGCCGATTGGTTCAAATTCATAAAATCCATATCGATCTCAGACCAGGGTATCTCCCGGTTATATTGGGTGTGCAGATGAACAAAGGGCTTGCCGAGGGATTTTAAGCCCCCAATCCACATCTTGGCGGGAGAGAAGGTGTGCATCCAGGTGATTAAACCAACACAGCGCTTGGATGCATTGGCTTCCAGGCATAACTCACGTATGCCATCAGGCGTGGTGAGAACGGGCTTAAAGACCACTGTCACAGGAATATGGGCTGAACCATTAAGCGCTTCAGCAATCGTCCGTGAATGTTCAGCAACCTGCTCAAGGGTCTCCGGCCTAGAAAGATGCTGACTGCCGGTGACGAACCAGATTTCATATTGCTTCAGATCAATCATTGTTTTTTCTCCATTAATCATTCTTATTTTGTCCATAATAGGCATTTGCGCCGTGTTTCCGTAAATAGTGTTTGTCCAGCAGTTCTGGTTGCATGGAGGGCACACCTGGTTCAAGCAGCTGGGTGTGATAAGCCATGTGGGCAACCTCCTCCAAAACCACAGCATTGTGAACGGCGTCCATGGGGTCCCGACCCCACACAAACGGTCCGTGGCTATGGACGAGCACAGCCGGGATAGAATCCGGGTCATGCGCTTTGAAGGTTTCCTTGATCACCAATCCTGTATTCTTCTCATACTCACTCTGGATCTCCTCTTTCGTCATCTGCCGGGTGCAGGGGATCTGCCCATAGAAATAATCGGCATGGGTGGTGCCAAGTGCCATGATGCCCCGACCTGCCTGGGCAAAAATCGTTGCCCAGCGGCTGTGAGTATGGACAATCCCGCCGATATTCGGAAAAGCCTGATAGAGCTCGAGATGGGTCGGCGTGTCGGAAGAAGGTTTTAATCCTCCCTCCAAGGCCTTCCCCGTCTCCATTGCCACAATCACCATGTCCTCAGCCCGCATTTCCTCATAGGTAACCCCCGAGGGCTTGATGACCATCAGCCCCTGCTCCCTGTCAATCCCCGACACATTGCCCCAGGTGAAGGTGACCAGGCCATACTCGGGGAGCAGCAGATTGGCACGAAAGACCCGCTCCTTCAATGCTTCCAACATGTTAACGCAGCACCTCCACGGCAGTCCTTTCGATGATCAGCCCTTTCTGATAGCGTTCCATGAACGCCGTAAACCCCACCACGTTTTCCGGATCGGGAGCGATCGTTGTCCCCTGTTCCGCAGCAAAAACCTTTTCAGAAAGATAGGTTTCCAGGGGTTCATTGGCGGATTTCTGTAGCATATAAGCTGCCAGCAGTGCCATCCCCCAGGCACCACCCTCGCCGGCGGTCTCCATCACGGAAACAGGGACGTTCATCGCCGCTGCCATCATTCTCTGGCCGACTTCCTCTGTCTTGAAGAAGCCGCCATGACCGAGGATCTGGTCGATCTTCACCCCCTCTTGATCAAACAGAATATCCAAGCCGATCCTCAATGCGCCAAGCGCCGAGAACAGGTGGGCGCGCATGAAGTTTGCCAGCGTAAAGCGGTCCTCTGGTTTGCGGACAAACAACGGTCGTCCTTCCTCAAGGTGCGTGATGTGCTCACCTGAGACGGTGTTGTAGGCGAGCAGACCGCCACCATCGGCATCCCCTTTGAGGGCTTGTTGATAGAGCAATTCAAATAATCTGGACTGACTGATCTCCACGCCAAGAATATCCGTAAATTCCTGGAACAGATCCACCCAAGCATTGAGGTCCGTCGTGCCGTTGTTGCTGTGTACCATGGCAACCGGTTTCCCGGCGGGTGTCGTCACGATGTCAATTTCGGGATAAACCTTTGAGAGCGCCTTTTCTAAAACGATCATGGCAAAGATGGATGTCCCGGCGGAAACGTTTCCAGTGCGCTCTGCAATGCTGTTGGTCGCGACCATACCCGTCCCCGCATCACCCTCGGGGGGACAGAGGGGAATCCCAACCCTCAATTGCCCTGTGGGATCAAGCAGCCTCGCCCCTTCTTCAGTGAGCACACCGGCATCCTCTCCAGCCACAAGCACCCCGGGCAGGATGTCCTGGAGGGTCCATGGGATGGCTGCAGTTTCGAGTTTCTGATTGAATAAACCAAGCATATGCGTATCATAATCATTCGTTCGGCTATCGATGGGGAACATGCCCGAGGCTTCGCCAATCCCCAGCACCTTTTGCCCGGTCAGTTGCCAATGGACATAACCTGCCAGTGTGGTCAGGTGGCTGATTTCGCTGACATGGGGTTCACCATTCAAGATCGCCTGGTATAAGTGCGCAATGCTCCAACGCTGGGGGATGTTAAATTGGAACAGTTCCATCAGTTCCTCTGCCGCCTGGCCGGTGATTGTGTTCCGCCAGGTACGAAACGGGACAAGCAGCTTCCCCTCGCGGTCAAATGCCAGGTAGCCGTGCATCATCCCGCTGAAACCAATCGCCCCGACGGTTTGCAGCGGGATACCATACTTCTCAGAAACCTGTTGACACAGGTCCTGATAGCATTCCCGTAAACCTATCCAAACATCTTCCAGGCTATAGGTCCAGATGCCGTTTTCGTACTGGTTTTCCCAATCATAGCCTCCGGCAGCAATCGATGAATGACCTTCATCAATCAGAACTGCCTTGATGCGAGTGGAACCGAGTTCAATCCCCAGTATGGTCTTGCCCTCTTCAATTGCCTTTTGGATTTCATCGCGATTCATTTTATTTTCACCTTAATATTTATTTATTTGTGATATCGATCAGGTGGTTAACGTACAGCCGCATTTGCTTATCTTCTACACTTAATAGGATATATAAATTTTTGACGTCTGAAGGGACGACCAACTCTGTCGTCCACGCAGATTCACCTGCGGGCGGCGTGAGTGGCACTGAGACAATATCCATGATTTGAAAAATACCGTAGATAATGCCATCATCCCCAACCACTGGCGGTGTCCCAATATGCGTTTTTAACCCAAATTCTGTTGGGTTATAGTTCTTCCAGGAGAAAAGAAGACCGGTATCGGTGCGTTGTACATCCACCAGATTAACCACATTATCGCTGATCGCGGGAATATCTGCATCCGGAGATACAACCCAATCCTCAATATCATCAAACACCGGGTAAGTTAAATCTTCTTCAATTTCATCCAGAGACAATTCCAGCGTCCCGGTAGATTTGTTCTCATCTTGATGATAATAATCCAACTCACCATTAAAAGCCTCGTAACCAATACTTAATGTGGCGCCTGACTCGTATTCAACGCCTGCACATTCAACATAGAGGAGTTGGATTTCTGGCTCTGTTTTACTGCCTTTAGTGTAGCCACGAATTTGAAGACCCGGGGCAAGCCTGTGTCCACCTGTCCCAACAAAGACCACATCACAATTACTTGTCTTTCCATCACTTTCAAATATGGCTGGTTTTCCTGGTTCAGCTTGCATGGTGCTCCACTCTCCTGTGGCATTCTGGATGGTGATGTCGACATGCAAATCGCCAGTCTCTGTTTGACTAATGCCAGTTACAACCCCGTTCCAATCCCCAAAGCTTGTGCTCCTTGCGATCAGATCATCAGGCACAACCACATACTTGCACGCGAGGGAAGCGAATAAAACCACGCAGAGGATTAAAATTTTTCTTAGATTTCTTTTCATGATGCTTTACCTGATCAATCTAAAGTCTCAATTTGAGGATTCAAAATGAGGCACAATAGCTTTAACCAGAGAGATAGATTGCCAGAAAAGCGCTGGAGCATCTGTGCCACCATCTACGCCTTTGACAGTCTTTTCTTGGCCGTCCTTAACTACAGTTAAATAATAGCCGTAACATTGCCGACAAGGAATGTGCCAGGAATCATACAAATCATCCGTAAACCAGCCATAATCCACAATGCCCGCCATCAAGAGGTCAACATCAGCGGTTGTGACCTGTTTTTCATTAATCTCCTCCCCATTATCGCCGATAATCAGCCCATCGGGATAAATGGCAAAAATTTCGTCAATGCAATTTGGACCGCCGTTACGCTCATAGACAATAATGGCGCCATCATTGATATACTCTTGCACTTTCTCCCGTCGATATTCCTTTAACACACATTGACTGCTTTGGGTCACCTGACCCATTCCGTTTTGGTCGGTCAGCCTGGGAATAAAAATAGCCATCAAGATCATGGCCGCCACGCCGACCACGACACCTACTCTGGTGAGCCATTGTTTCCTGCAGTAATCCTTCGCTTCCTCCGCACTCATCATC
>CAZWDG010000096.1:0-6540 GCA_964633075.1 uncultured Candidatus Brevefilum sp. | reverse complement strand
TAGTTTAGGGAATCAACTCACATTGAAAGGATGCCCAATGTCAGACCAACAGTCACAAACCACTCGGCATGGAGAGCATTGGATGCATTATTTTCTGCCCATATCGATCATTGCCGGGTTGGTCGCTCTGCTTATCGTTGTTTCTAAGCAACCCTCAGAAGTATTACAACCTATTATTCCAGAAGAGGAGTGGTTAACTCAGGTGGCGGGGTATTTCATTATTGGTGCTGAAGCCGCCGCATCCTTAGTGATTGGATCAGCCATTGTTCAGGCAATTATCAGTTATATCCGTCACCTCTTCGACCCGATGACTCGCCAAATTAATTACACAGAGCGAATTCGCCTTCGCCTGGGTCATATGCTCAACCTGGGCTTGGAATTCGCCATGGGCAGCGATATCCTCAGGCTAGCAGTTTCGCCTTCTACCGCTGATGTGATCATCCTCCTGGCGATCGTCCTTCTGAGAATTCTGCTAAATTATTTCCTCGAACGTGAAATCCGCTCCTCAGCTGAATTTTGCGGTCCAGGCGATTACATTCCCCCGGAAGAATAATCCTGAACACTCAGCTGACAAAAATACCCCAACAAAACAATCTCTTGGAAAATCCATTATTATCTGGCAACGGCATAAGTTTACACATGACGCGTTTTTTTCTGCAAACATTATTCAACTCATGGCCGATGAGTCACCATGACCACTTACCATTCTCCATTCACTACTCACAATTCACTATTCACCATTCACCACTCACCATAAATTAACTTGATAGAAAAAGCTTTAAGTGATTTATAAATTTAACCAGCGTTCCGTCAATTTAGGCAAATCTGCCAATAACCCCTGACGGAATTCACATTGAGGCAGCGATTCGAGGAACAGCCGCCCATAACGCTTGGTCAACACCCGCGTATCCAGCACAGCCACTACCCCCCGATCGGTCTGCGTCCGGATCAAACGTCCAAACCCCTGCCGAAAACGTAAAATGGCTTCCGGTAAAGCATATTGATAAAAAGGATCTTCAAAGGTCTCAGAGCGTGCCGCCACGATTGGGTCCGAGGGGACATCAAAGGGCAGTTTGACGATCATCAGCACGGAAAGCGCTTCTCCCGGTACATCCACCCCCTCCCAAAAAGCGCGTGTCCCCAGCAGGACAGCCCGTTCAGTTTCCCGAAAGGTCTCCAGGAGCATGCTGGCGGAAGCCCCCTCACCCTGTTCATAAACCTGGATATCATGCTGTGCCAGGATGGGTGAAATTTTACTCGAGGTGCGCTGCAACTGGGCATAAGAGGTGAATAAAGCCAGCATCCGACCGCCCGATGCCTTGGCTACCTCCACAATGGCGTGTTCGACATATTGCTGATGACCATTGTAATTCGAAGGCTCTGGGACATCGGTGGCGATATAGACCATGGCCGCAGTCTCATAATCAAAGGGAGATCCCACCACCAGCTCATCAGCATCTTCACCGTTCAGCCGCCCCTTGAGGTATTCAAATTCCCCACCAGCGGTCAGCGTGGCTGAGGTCAGGATCACGGATTCCTTCTGGTACCAAAGATGTTTCTCCATCAACTGACCGATATGCAGGGGGGCTGCGTTCAGATTCACTTCCAGATATTTAGGATTGATCTCCACCCAGTAGATCATGTTCAGGTTCGGCTCCATGGTCAACCCGGTGAGATTGTGTTGGATCTCCTCCAGGCGGTTGAACATGTTCCCCAGGCTGCCCCACATATCCTCGGCTTCTTCATTCTCCAGGTCAGCCAGTTCCCGCATCGGGGTGCGACACTCACGGATGATCTCCAGCAGGCTGTTAAGGGTCTCGTTTGCCTGTTCCCAGGCAATTTCAACATCCATCCAAATCGGCAAGGTACGCGTGGAGGGCAGGATGCGCTCCTGCTGGGGATAGGTACCCAATGGGCGACCCTCACGCTGTTCCACCAAAAAGGCTTCGATGGCTTGATAGAACTGATTCATCTGGTTATCGAAACGGAAGGCAAGATCGGCTGCTTTACCAACCAGCTGATTCAAAGCGGCCATTTGCGTTGGTTTGAGCAAATCCTCACATAACCCCACAAACCGCCCCAGGATGCCGGATTTTGGCCCACCCAACTCACGCACCAAGCGGGTGATGTCCATGGCGCGCACCTTGAAGGACATGGCATCGGTCGTGGCCGACTCCAGGTGATGCGCTTCATCCACAATCAGGTAATCAAAAGGCGGCAGTACCCGGTTGCCCGTGGCGGTGTCCGCCAAAAGCAGGGCATGGTTGACAATCAACAGGTGAGCGTTCTCAGCGGCAATTTTTGCTCGATAGAAAGGACACCGTCCGCCGGTGCGCTTGAGACACACCTCCAAACGGCATCCCTCGTCCTCTGCTGAAAGCCGGGACCAGACCTGGCGTTCGATTGTGCCATTCAGGTTGATCTCGCTGCGGTCTCCCGTGCGACTTTCCAGCAGCCACACCAGCACCTTCCCCAACACTCGCATTTCAGCGACGTTTTCGGGCTTTTGCCGACGCATGGCTTCCAACCGGCGCGGACAGAGATAGTTCGAACGCCCCTTAAGTACGGTCGCCCGTACCGGCAGACCTAAAGCTTTTTGTAAGTCGGGGATATCCTTATTGACCAATTGATCTTGCAGGTTGATGGTGTTGGTTGAAATCACTACACGGGTGTTATTCGCCATCGCCCAATAGGCGGCTGGGATCAAATAGGCAAAGGACTTGCCTGTCCCTGTACCCGCTTCCACCATCAAATGCAGGGAATCGCGCAGGGATTTCGCTACCGATCGCAGCATCGCCACTTGCTGCGGTCGGTATTCATAATCCTCAAAATAGTTCGCAAACTTTCCGCCCAAATCGAGCACGCTGGCGATCTCATCAATATCCAGGTCGGCGTCACCCGCTTCCCCGCCGACTCGCTGATCCTCGGCATCAAGTGGCTTCTCAAATAACGGTCCATGAGACCCGCCAAAATCCTTGCGGGCCTGAACCGGCTCTTTGGCTCGCTGCCGCAAAACCTGCTGCAGCGGCCAATTTGCTCCCCAATCCAGGGGGCCTCCCATGCGCACCAACTCAGCCAGCAGGTCCAGGGGCAATTCGTAAGCTTTTTGAAGCAACGCTACAAAAACTGCGTGCGTTGCCCTGGCATCATCCAGGGCACGGTGAGTCGCCGGCAGCAGGATGCCTAAGTGCTGCGCCAGGGCGGATAGGCCATAGCGACTGGCGGTGGGCAACAACACCGCGGCCAGTTCATAGGTGTCAATTTCAATATTTTGTTTCAACACACCCGCTTGCCGCAGGAAGGAGAGATCAAAACTAACATTGTGACCGAGCACGGGGGCATCCCCCACAAAAGCCACTAACTCCCCGATGACCTCCGGTAAGAAGGGGGCATTCCGCACCATCCCATTGGTGATCCCGGTCAACTGGGTGATAAAGCTGGAAATCGGCTTGCGCGGGTTTACCAGGGTGGACCAGGTATCCTCCACCCGGCGACCGCTGAATTTGACCGCACCGATCTCAATGATCGCATCCTCTTCCAGGATCAACCCGGTAGTTTCAATATCGACCGCGACAATGGATGACATAACCCCGATTATACTCGCTAAACAATCTATAAAAATGGAAATACGGCAGGTAGAGGTGATTTCATCACCTGCAATAGACGCGAGATGAGCTTGTTAGTCAATTCACTATTCAAAACAAGTTGTTTCTTAAAAATCTCGCAGGCTTTTATCCTGTGAGCAATCGATCTGTGAATTTAGCGGTTTTTAAGCAGTTCCTTAATATCCGTCAGGGTTTCATTGATCCGAAAAGCAAGGATCAGCAGTTCAGCATAAATCCGGGTCGCCAAAGCGCCAACGACGATGACCAAAAGACCGGCCACCAGACCCAGCAGAAAGCCGCCAAGGATCGCACCAAAACTGCCATCACTGATGCCGGCAATCAACAAACCAAAGAAAGCCACGATGCCGCCGATGATACTTCCGATTAAACCGATCCAAAAGAAAATTTTAATGATGATAGGGGTGATCATGCGCTCAAAACTAAGAAAATTCTTCAAATTTAATTTCATTCTTTCCTCCGTGGATTATCGTTGCAGGTGATTAAATAAGTCAAACTCAACCAGCAATTTAATGTTGTTAATGATGATTATAATGGAAAACGATCCTCTAAGGGGAGGTTCGCTCACCCAACTATTAACGATTCATACCTAAAGCGCTGGAAATAACTCCTAATCCTCGCCCCGCCCCCCTGACAGCAGCTGGACCTTCTTCCATGGCGGCAGATCGGATTCATCCGCCAGCATGGCGCGCAACTCATACACCTGGTCTCGCAGCATGGCCGCCCGTTCAAACTCTAATTCCCTAGCGGCGGCCTTCATCTGCTTTTCCAGCTCCGCGATCATGCGTTCCAGTTCCTTCTGCTCCAACCTGGTTGCTTTCCCCCGCATTTCCCGCATCGATTCAACACCGGCATCACGCGCCAGCCGATCCGTCAGATCACGCACTGATTTGACCACGCTGGCCGGTTCGATATGATGGGCTTCGTTATATGCCATCTGGATCGCACGCCGGCGGTTGGTCTCATCAATCGCCTGCTTCATCGCATCGGTGACCCCCTGCGCGTACATGATCACCTCGCCATGCAGATGCCGTGCTGCTCGCCCCACCGTCTGGATCAAGGCCGTTCCTGAGCGCAAGAATCCCTGCTTATCCGCATCAAGAATCGCCACCAAGGAGACCTCCGGCAGGTCCAAGCCCTCTCGCAAGAGGTTGATCCCCACCACCACATCAAACACACCCAGGCGCAAATCGCGTAAAATGCCCACGCGCTCAAGCGTATCGATCTCAGAGTGCAGGTAATGCACCTTCAACCCTAACTCGATCAAATAGTCTGAAAGGTCCTCAGCCATACGCTTGGTCAGCGTGGTGACCAAAACGCGCTCGCCACTTTCCACTCGCTGGTTGATCTCACCCACCAGGTCGTCCACCTGGCCTTCCGTCGGACGCACAAGGATCTGGGGATCCACCAGACCCGTAGGTCGGATGATCTGCTCCACGACCTGGTCGGCCAATTTCAATTCGTATTCTGCGGGTGTGGCTGAGGTGTACATCGTGATGCCCATTTGTTCTTTAAACTCATCAAATTTCAACGGTCGGTTATCCAGCGCGGATGGCAGGCGGAAACCATACTCGACCAGCACCTGTTTACGAGAAAGATCCCCGTTATACATCCCACGAATCTGAGGGATCATCATATGCGACTCATCGATCACCAACAGGTAATCCTTGGGGAGGAAATCGATCAGGGTCCAGGGCGCCGATCCAGGTGGGCGTCCGTCAATATGGCGGGAGTAGTTCTCAATCCCCGAACAATATCCCATTTCCCGTAGCATTTCCAGGTCATACCGTGTGCGCTGTTCCAGGCGTTGCGCTTCTAATAGTTTGTCCTTCGCCCGCAGCTCAGCCAAACGCACTTCCAGCTCCACTTCGATGTTATTCACCGCCTGCTTCATCCGCTCTTCCTCGGTGATGTAGTGCTTGGCAGGGTAGATCTCCACGGAATCCAGGTTCTTGTAGACCTCTCCTGTGAGGGGATTGACGGTGATGATGCGCTCCACCTCATCCCCGAAGAAACTGATTCGGAAGGCTTTGGTGTCATCATAAGCGGGTAAAACCTCCAAGGTATCCCCCCGCACACGAAAGACACCGGGCTTCAGTTCAAAATCGTTGCGTGAATACTGGCTCTCCACCAGGCGGCGCAGCAGCGCATTCCGCCGGTAGATCTGCCCTACCTCCAGCCGGATGACGATATCCCGGTAAGCTTCCGGATCGCCCAGGCCGTAAATGGCGGAGACCGATGCCACGATGATCACATCCTTGCGCGACATCAACGAGGTTGTGGCAGCCAGGCGCAGGCGATCAATCTCCTCGTTGATATCCGTCTCTTTTTCAATGTACAGATCGCGCTGGGGGACGTAGGCTTCAGGCTGATAATAATCATAATAGGAAACAAAGAATTCCACCGCATTGTCCGGGAAAAATTCTTTAAATTCTGCATAGAGCTGGGCTGCTAACGTCTTATTATGCGCCATCACCAGCGTCGGCAGCTGAACCTGCTGGATCACGTTCGCTACGGTGAAGGTCTTACCCGTTCCGGTAGCGCCTAACAGCACCTGGTGGCGATACCCCTTTTGAATGCCCGCCACCAACTCGGCAATCGCCTGGGGCTGGTCGCCGGTGGGTTCATAGGGGGCGTGGAGGTCAAATGGCATGCTGAGTCTCTTCCTGATGATTACAATCGATGAGTAGGATTTGCTCTTAGAACATGACATGATTCTACCAGAAAAGCATGATGTAAAATACAAAAGTAAGCTATAGTTTTCCATAGCTTACTTCAGAAAGAAAGATTGATGGAATAATTGTGATCTCGACTATAATGACTAATCGAGCAAGAATCTGCCACTCATCAGGATGATTGGGATCATCGTTCTTTGCTCACAAAATCCAAATCAACGCCAATAGGTAGAATAACATCC
>CAZWDG010000095.1:0-6553 GCA_964633075.1 uncultured Candidatus Brevefilum sp. | reverse complement strand
TAGTATTTATTCTTTTATGAAATTCAAGATCTAGAGCTTTTATCTTAACTTTTTGAACATAATTGGTAAAATAAGACCGTCATGGCGATATTTTCATTGGAGGCTTTTTGGCACGTATAAAACAGGGTAAGACCTATACCTGGCAGTTGAGTGACGCGCCCATTGGGAGCGGCGACGCTGGCGAGGTTTATGCTGTCACCTGCCTGGAGCAGCCAGACCTGCAAGGGGTGATGAAAGCGCCTGCACGGGTCGCCACCGGGGGGACGATCCAGCGTCAGGCTAACCAAATCGCGCAAGAATCTCTTGCCTTGACACAACTTAATGGACTCCCAACGTGCAAGGCTCACCCACCTCGGATTCTGGATGAAGCCCCTGATTTCACCCAGGGTACAGCCAACTATTTTATGATCAGCGAGACTGCACCCGGGGAGGATTTAGCCTCCATGCTCGACTATTTACGCAGGATGGGCAAACCTTTCCCAAGGCGGGTAATCATCACGGTATTAGATGCCTTATTTGACCTTTTTGCACGTGCTCACCGGGCGGGTGTCTTGTGGAACGATGTCAAACTCGATCATATTTACTGGCATAACCCCACAGGTGATGTTTCAGTCATTGACTGGGGCAATGCTGTATTCCTTGAGGCTCAAAATGATGACAGTCGTCCAGCCCTTCCACGCTGGGAGGACTATCAGCAGCTGGTGGATACTCTTGGAAGTTTTCTAAAGCACAGTGCACCTGAGCTGTTTACGGATCTGGGTTGGGATGAGTTTCAGGCGCAGGAACTTGATTTACCCCGAGTCTCAGTGCTGGCTCGAAGGATTGCTTATCAACAGCAGGTCGTTAGCTTGCGGGAGATGGAATATCAATCCCTGATCCGAGTCATCCTCAGCCATGAGCCTACTCTAGAAGGCTTACAGAAGATTTATACTTATCAACAACTCCTCGAGCAAATTGGGGCTCCCTGGCAACGTGAGAAAATCCTGGCTTACGCGCAGAATCTTATCGAAACCTCAGCGATTGAAAATGATCTCCGGTCAAGTGTTCAGGCTACTACCCTTGTTTGGGAGCTTTTTGAAGAAGATTTGGATCTTTCCTGGTATCTCCTTCGGGAATATTTTCGAAATCCAGATTTACTCACCCATTCATCGATTGCCCCATTAGTGAGTCAGACTTTGCACGAAAATTGGTCCGGAGCTTTGTGGACTCTGGTGGGGATGGCTAAAACCCTTGGTGCTCCCTCCTGGTGGGCCCAATTGGTTCCAGTTTTGCGTCAAAAGGCATTGGGATTGGTCATTGAGGCACCCTTTCAACTGTGTCAATCTGTGGCTAATTGGATGATCAATCAGGAGTCACACAATATCGATCAGTCACAAGAACTGTTCACGATTCTTGATCATTGGCGTGATAAGGGTGAAGACCTGAAAGAAAGCCCGTTTGACTATCATTTTCTCGACATCATTAATGAGATCACGAACCTCCCACGTCGGACCAGCATTGAGTTAAAACAAAGTTTCACCGTTGGTAAGGAAGCCATCAGGCAACTGCTTCAAGTTTGGGTGGACATGAATTGGGAAGAATTACCCAAAGCGTTGCGAGATCTATTAAGTTGGGACCCGGACCGATGGGCTCTTCTCAGTTTATCCCAGCATTTTGATACTTTTCAATCTTGGCTCATGCGTCTTTTCAGTTGTCCAGATCCAGGGTCTAACATCCCTCAGTTTCTTCAAAAAATGCTTGAACAACGTCCGCCCATCGAAAATGTCATGGGGCGTCCACCCTGGTTTATGGCCTTGATGAATATGCTCACAGCAATTCTTGACGGTGCACCGATTGCTCATTACAGGGTCGAGGTCAGAAATTGGTGCCCCTGGCTGTTAGACTATGCTTCGATCCGCCAAGGGCAGGCTGATGCCCTGCAGCTGGATGAGGTTGCCCTACATGAGATTCTTTTGCATTACGCAAAACATCTCAAATCATGGAGTGATTTGGAAGCTGGTTTAAAGCGAATTAAAGAAAAGGCACCAGAGTATTATCCAACTTGTAAGAGGCTTCTCGAAGGCTTTGAGATTCTTCTCACACTAAACTTTAACCCTGAAGATATGGTTATAAAATGTCAAGAGCCGATTCATCCGGCGCTGAAAGAAAGTTGTGGGGTGTTAGCTACATTGCTCGAGTGGCGACTGGCTGTAAACAATAATAACCTGGAGACAGCCGTTCAAAAGCTTGTAAATGAACCGCATCAGGAATGGGTCATTCTCTCGTATGCCTTAAAAGAGACAGAAAAATGGCATCAAACCATCCTCCCGTCGCTGCAAGCACTCACACAATTTTCAGCCTCAGGTCTGGATCTTATGAAGGGTGATCCTTTATTGGTTTTGGAATTCATCAACGAACTTCGAGTAATTTGGGATCAAATTTCTCGGATGGGATTGCAACCCACATTAATGGAGGCTTTAGGTCAAACCATAGAAAGTGCGCATGAGGGTCTCTTGAATTGGCGCCAATCTTTTGAACATTCAAATGACCGCGTGGCTCTTCTGCTCTATCAAAGTCATTTGAGGTTAATCCGCCTGGTAACTGATTGTTTGCTCAAACTTACGCAACACAGCCGACAAGCAATTTTTAGCTTCAAAATATTGAGTAAATCCGAGGATATGCCATCAGCAAATAAGATGAACCTGTTTGAGAACATTCTCGATCACATGGGTGCCATTGAAGAACTATTAATTTCGGATATTGACGAGCGGCGATTTCCAGGATGGCAAAACGCCTTAAAGCAGTATCGGGATACGCATGATCCAGAGGAACGCAGGGAGATGGTATTATCCTTACCTGAGGAACACCCGCTCTATGGCTGGTTGATTCAATCTCAATTTGATTAAGGACGTGGATCTCAAAGATTGGAAAGGTTTATGGAAACGATTAAATTTGGTCAAGATCAAGGTGTGAAAATTACTGAACCACTGGATACCTGGCTCTCTTCAGGTTTACGCGATTTTGCGGTTCCAGAAGCAATGGGCTCTTCCGCCCGTGTTTTTAGTTTGGACTTTCCACCACTTGCAGGGGATTATGCTGATAATCCAGCCGTGAAAATTATGCGACCGGATAAAACCCATTATGCCCTTCCATTGTTTGAGAGTGAAGTCCGCATTTTAGATTTGCTGCAAGACGTGCCAGGGGTCACCCCGATGTTGGGTTTGGGATTTCTGAAGATCCATGAGGGAAGATGGCCGGTTGAAATTGCCCCGCTCACAACCACAATGGCTGTTGAAGCCTCCGCTGTCAATCTAGCAGGTGAGATGGATCTCTTAAAACCAGAGGAGATTGCAACATTCCTTTCAGAATTAAGTCATCGCGTGGCAGATAATTGGCTGGCGTTCCTGATCCTCCCTCGGCGCTGGGAGGATAATCTTTATCTGCGTTGCGATGCGGGTTATACGCGTGGCGAGTTCCATCGCAGTTTTTCTGTCAGCGAAGCGTTGAAGGCTGCGCTTCAAATCTGTGAAATTATGGCTGCTGCTCACGATCAATCGATTGTCTATTTGGATCACAAAGTGCTTCATTATTACTGGAATCAACCTCGTCAGCAGGTGATGGTATTGGATTGGAACATCGGTCGAATCATTGCCAATGACAACGCCCAAGAGGCTTATGCTTTCGATGTCTTACAGTTCAGCGCCCGAGCCTTTCATCACCTGCTGACCGGTCGGCAGGCGCCGGGATCGGTGAAGATTGGCCCTAACAAACCCGAAGATATCCAAAATGCACCTGAAAAATATGATCCGATCTGGACTTATGACGATCAGAAACGGCTCACAGGGGATGAGTTGGATGTTTTGTCCAATGCCATTCAAGGTCAATATCAAACTTTTGGCGAGTTGGCGAAGGATCTCCAATCCCTGTATAATTCACGTCAGTCGCAAAATTGACCTTCGGCCTGAGAAAGGAATTCCATGCTACAAGACCTCATTCTACGGGCAAAAAACGTTCTTGATCAAACGCGTCCATCCGACCAGGAATTGGTAGAGGTGGAAAATGCGCTTAGTGCCTATTTAGAGGCGATCGCTACTGAAAGAATTGTAGAACCTATCGATTTTACTATTTTGGAACACGCTAATCGTCTTTTACGGGAAGTGCGCCGAGAGCGATCGCGGCGTTTAGCAGAGGCGCAAAGTCTGGAAGTTGAGTCTGAAACGCCAGAAGTGCGTCCCGATCTTCCCACACCAAACCAGGATCGTGTGAGTGTTTCACCGCAATTTGATGATGATGCCTACGATCCTCTGCGCAAGTTCCTCAGCTCCAGTCACGATCCTGAGGCAGAAACTGTCATGGATTCGGCTGAGGAGGCCTTTTATGGTGGGAATTACCAAAAAGCCATCCCCCTTTATGAAAAAGTGCTTCAAATTGAACCGGGTTGGTCACGTGCCAGGGAACATCACGACGAAGCGGAAGAATTCCTTCGCACTGGTAATATCCCTTCAGTCGCTCTGCCACCCGAAGCCGGAAAAGCCTACGGTAAGGCACAATCCGCAGCCAGGGTTTTCCGCTATCAAACAGCGCTTGACTATCTGGATGAAGCCTTTGCCAGTTTAAAAGAAACCGGGATCAGCCGTTGGCGTGAAGGTGAAGAATTGCGCCAGGACCTGGAAAATCAGATGCAGGCGCATGAGGTTTACCAGGAGGGATTATCCTTATTACGTCAAGGGGATTTACAGGGTGGGCTTTCAAAGGTGCAGACCGCTGCAAGCGCCATCGCCCTACCTGAATATGTGGACAAAGCCAACGAAATCCGGGCTGACATCGCTGCCGTGAATGAAATCTCGGATGTGGTCAACCTGAGTGGCAACATTCCTCCGAAGAAATTGGCCGAAGCCGGGCTGATATTGGATCGGCTTTCCCTTAAATTTGGCGAAATCCCTCAAATTTCACGGTTGCGAAACCGAATGGATATGGTTCTCCCCAAAGTCGTCTCCGGGTTGATGGAGAAGATTCAACAGATCAAACGTCAAGGGGATGCTGCGGTCACGTTGAAAGCCGCCAAGGAAGCCTTTGCAGAAGCAGATGAGCACCTGGCCATCTTGCAGACCTTGCAGCCGGATTCCGCTCAAGGACGAGCACTTCAATCTGAGGTGACAGTTTCGCGACATCAGATCGAATCACTGGAAGATAGCCTGGAACAGGCGAACCAGGCGCTCAGTGCAGACAACCGGTTTTTTCCCAGGAATGCTTACCTGATCAGTAAAGACTTGCGTGCTCACTTTCCGCAGGACCCTGATGTGTTGGCTTTAAAAAGGCGTTTGAGCTGGTATTATGTCACGCTGTATGGCGGTGGTGCCATTGCTGCTGTCCTTGTCATTTTGATCCTATGGCTTGGTGGCAGGGGTATCGCCAGGGCGGTTCGCCAAAGGCAACTTGCCCTAACCCCTACTGCTACAGCTACGGCAACCATCACACCCTCGCCGACAATCACCTTCACACCTACAATGACGTTCACAGTAACGCCACTGCCAACGGAAACCCCATTCTATACCCCGACGCCTGAACCCATTACCACTGGCACCATCATCCGTACGTTGTGGGCGCGAAACGGTTGCTATGAGGCCTATCGTGCCACCGGGCGGTTACCCCAAGGCGCAGTCGTGACGATTATCCCCCAGGCAGAGCGTTCCTTTGATGAATTTAACCGGGAATGCCTGTTGATTGAATATCGCGCAGAAGGGGCGAATGTGATTGGTTATGTGCTGTTGATTGATATGTCCATTCCATAAATAGCACCCCCTGCGTTCATCTTAGGCAACAACACATCAATTTAGGTTCATAAAACATGGGGTTGATATGATCGTTTAGAACCCACGCGTTTGCCCCTCCCAGGGCGGTTCTTTCCCGATTTCAAACTCATCGACGCCTGGTCCGCCTAATTTACGCAAACGCCAGATACCATAGATATAACTGATGATCAGTACAGGGATGGTTACTGGCCAACCCAGCAAGGTGTTTGCCCAGGCAAGGGTTGTCGCTTGTCCCTGTAAATAGAGGATGAACTTTATCACCAGTCTTATTGCAAAAAAAACAGCCCAAAACCAGGTCACCTCTAGATAGGCAGGTCTGACATCTTTGCGCCAGAACCAATCGAGCGTCCAGCCACGGGTGAGATGACTGACCCAAGCCGCCAAAGGCTTACCGATTAAGTTGCTGATTACAGCAGCCAGAAAGAGGGCAGCGCTACTGATTATGGCGGGGATAAAATAACTGGCGGCATTCCGCGTTATGAGCGCCAACCCTGCCGCCAAGCCGACTGCCAACACGCCCCCCAGGGCATAGGTCCACTTTTGCTTGCGGAGGAGACGCATTAAGCCCAAGAGGCATGCCAAGAGGAGGGCGGTAATGACAGCCACCTCCAGTCCAAAGATGGCGTTGGCGATCACAAACAGGATGGGTGGGAGCAGGGCGTCGATTGTGCTGCCAGAGAGCACAGATTTCAACTCTTCCCAGATTTCAGTTAATTTATGCTTCACGATCATGCCCCGTTTATTGGTGTAAGACTCTGGTT
>CAZWDG010000094.1:6251-6559 GCA_964633075.1 uncultured Candidatus Brevefilum sp. | reverse complement strand
CTCTTAGCCTGTCAGCTTACGCTGCGAGGGGGAGAGCTGCATATTCAGTGCGATTGGCACTTTTGTTGTGTACTGATTTTACGAGGTCGGTACCTCTCGACTCGCAATCCGGGACCAGCCTCTCCCGTCGAAGCCGATCATCCCCGAATGGACTTTTATTATACGACATCTACATTAATTTTGTGTTAATTTGCGAAATTAGTGAATGGTGAGTGGTGAATGGTGAGTGGTCCTTGGAGGAAACTGCACACTGAATGGTGATTGGTTATCCAGACATACTCACCTCCTCGATCCCATTGTTGTCCTCA
>CAZWDG010000094.1:0-6151 GCA_964633075.1 uncultured Candidatus Brevefilum sp. | reverse complement strand
CCGCCGTCTTGGAAATGGGATAAGGTGCAGGATGCATCGTGAGTTGTCCTTGCAGGAGGCTGCGCACTGAATTACGATCCAGATATACTCACCTCATCGATCCCTCCGGAGTCTTCACCGCCGTCTTGGAAATGGGATAAGGTGCAGGATGCATCGTGAGTTGTCCTTGCAGAGACTGCGCACTGAATGGTGAATGATGATTAAGATATACTCACCTCCTCGATCGCGCCGGTGTCCTCACCAGCGCCCCAGGGATGGGATAAGGTGCAGGATGCATCGTGAGTTGTCCTTGCAGGAGACTGCACACTGAATGGTGAATGGTGATCGAGTTATGCTCACCTCCTCGATCGCGCCGGTGTCCTCACCGGCGCCCTGGGAATGGTGATGGGTTGTGGGTTAAATCTGCAAACCGAAGGTGGTGGCACGGCACGCCGTCCCCTTGCAATCTTTTAAGGCTCGATTACGTCAAGCATACAAAACACCCAAATGGTGAATGATGCATAGATCGGGTTTGGGAAGCGTAACCACTAAGAATTAGCCAGCATTTGGTGCGCACAACCCTCACGCCTTACAGGCTCAGGGCAGGGACCGGTGCGCACCTTACGAGCTGCCTCACAATGAAGCGTTTGAAAAATCGCAGCCTAAAGGCTGCACTCCAGATTTTGAGGGAATATTTCAAGCGAGGGCATGTGACTATTCACCATTCTCCACTCACCATTCACCAGCTTAACCTCATTCCACCTTGAACGTGGCAATTAATGGATCATGATCGCTGAATCGCTGCAGGTAATCAAACTCCGCATTGACATGGAGAATATCCAGCGAGACGAAGGACCGCATCAACTTATCTGAGACCAGGATATGGTCCAGCGCTTGGCTGTTCCCTTCATAGATATAGTCATAGCGCTCCGGTTCAGGCAATGTTCTAATCAAATTGGTTAGAATTCCCTCCTCAAGCACAATAAGGGGTAGTGAGAACTGGAAATCATTTAAATCACCCAACACCATCACCATGCACTCCGGGTCAATCGCCAGGATCTCAGCCACAAAATCATGCACGAGTTGTGCCTGCCCCATCCTTTGACCTTCAGATTCCAGGATTGGCGGCTGAAACTCACCAAACAGGGGTCGATCTTCACCCTTGGAGATAAAATGGTTGTTAACCAGAAAGATCGTTTCGCCCTGATAAAGGAAACTCACAACTAAGGGTTTTCGACTGGCATAAAAAGCTGGATGGTTTGGGCTAATCCGCCCCGGGTTGAGGGAAAGTTTGAGGCCATCTCCTGCTTGTTTTACCTGTACAGGAGTTTTCGCATCACCGCGAGGGGCATCGGCCAAGGTCAAGCCCCGATCTAAACGGTAAAGGAAACCAACCCGGATATTCCCAAAGGGCACACCACCATCCGCATCCGGGATGGGATCAATATCCACGTATCCATAGGGCGGACCGCCAAGGTCGATAATCGCCTTGATGATCCCCTGGTAAGTCTGCCCCGCTGAGACCGCAACCTGACCCTCACTCCCATCATCATCCTGAATCTCCTGCAGGGCGATGATATCCGGCGATGCCATCCGGTTGACAATTTGATTTGCGAGTGAAGCTATTCTTTGCGTTTGTACTGCAGAAAGGTTGGCGACATTATAAGTTGCCACACGGAGGTAACCCTCCTCCGTGGGTGTCAAAGAATCTGAGCGGGACAACCCAACCCGTTGAAAAGAAGGTTCCTCAATCACTAAAAATTTGAAGTTACCATAGTCATAATCCATCACACCCAGGATGGGTCGTGTGGCATAATCACCCACATCTAGGAAAGGCAAGGCGACCAGCAGGTCATCCATGATGATCCGCTCTGGATTGGGGTCGTTCACCCGCAGAAGAATTCCCCCACGATCCGTACGCAGGCTGGCACGCGCGCCAAGATCGCCTAAAACCACAATTTCTTTAAAAGCGTTTGTCGGTCCCACCACGACGGCGTCATTGACCTGAACGAGCATGCCCTCCAGGCTCTCATAAAAATCCAATCCATCGCTTTCTGGGTCAAAGTGGACATTTTTCGAAATAAATCCGTCCGTATCATCATCGATAATCTCACTTGGAGGGAGGCGCCCACCCTCCCCGATGATGGTAGGCGCTGGAAGCGCATTCTCAGTAGAGAGGACCAAATATTCAGGATCGTTGATTTGGGTTCGTGAGAGATCCCCCGAACCGCCGAATGATGTGATTTCATCCACCCAGCCTGAAACCAGAATCTCATCACCAACCGAAAGGTCTGGCACCCATTCCGTGAAAACAAAAATGCCTTCCGATGTGGCGGGATCACCATCGGGTTGGATGGATTGCAGATAAAAACCATCCGAACAGAGCACGGTCACAATCCCATGGACATCCACCACCGATTGACCTCGATAGGGTGAGATGTGACCAGCGCCCTGGATTTTTGCGATTGTATCCCCTTCATTAGGGGATTTAGCGGAATCGGTTACAGCCTGAGGAACTTTTGATGGCGTTGCTGTGGTAAGAACTGTTAAAATTGGCCGAGACTTAATGCACCCCGTAAGGAGGATAAATAGTAACAAGCAAGAAATTAACCTGCTGCCGGTTATCAACGTTCGCTTTGGGATAAAACACATAATGGGACCTGACCTTCTGATTGAAGCTGCCAATCGTTGAAAGACTAATGACATTATAAATCATCCTGTATGTAGGAAGGTGAGCATGAATCGCGAAAAACACTTTATAATCTATTCCCAAGGCACACATTTTTACAGTAAAATATGAGCATGGAATTGAGAATCGCCGTCGCAAAAATCGATAAATATGGCACGAGTGATAGTGGTGATACCGTCGAGGTCATTGAACGGCCCAATGGTGGCCTTTCTGTGGTCTTAGCTGATGGGCAACTTAACGGTCAAGATCAGAAATCCATTTCAAACATGGTGAGCCATCAAGTGCTTGAACATATCAGCGATGGCATTCGCGATAGTGTTGCCATCCGCAAAACATCTAACAACCTTTACAAGGAATATAACGGCAGTGTTAGCGCAAATCTGGTTGTGATCAGTGTTGATCTACAGAGCAATACCATCCTTATTTCTCGAAATAATCCTGTACCCGTATTTCTGATCGACGATGAAACGGCCGATTGCCTCTCTACAGAAAGCGAACCGATCGGCAACCATGCGGATATTTCACCGAATATTGTCGAATTACCCATTCAACCGGAAATGGGGATCATTGCCTTTTCTGATGGGGTGTACTATGCCGGGCGTCAAAGTCATCAGCATTTAGAATTATGCCTAGCGATCGAAGCGCTGATTGAAGAACAAGAATTATCACCTCAACCTATGGCTGACCTTCTTTTAAATCATGCGATCAGCCTGGATGAGGGTCACCCACGGGATGATATGAGCGTCATTGTCCTTTCGATATCGCCTCAGTCAACGGATGACATTCGACGGATGAATGTGTCAATGACGCTCGATGAACACTCATCTTCACCCAATCCCACATTAGGTTAATCCTTTCCAAAAATTTTCATAGATGCGTTAAAATGAAAACGCTTATCGTTCGTCAACGCTCACCATCACCTTAGGAGGAACCCATGCGTCAAAAGGTCGTGCTGATCACCGGAGCCAATGGTGAAATGGGTCATGGCTTAATCCAATACCTGGCCGAAACCACCAATCCAAACATCGTCGCTTTGGATGTCGTCCCCTTGGACAAATGTCTGCGTCCATTCTGCAGCACCTATATCGTGGGGGATATCCTCGATCAAATGCTGTTGGGTCGGCTGGTCGTGGAGCATGAAATCGCCACCATCTACCATCTCGCCTCAATCCTTTCAACAAAAGCGGAATACAACCCTGAAACCGCCCATCGCATCAACGTCGAAGGCACTTTGAACCTGCTCAGGTTGGCAGTAGAACAATCCCAATGGCAAGGAAAACCTGTCAAATTCATCTACCCCAGCTCGATCGCAGCCTATGGGATTCCTACCCTCAATGAGAAAATGCAAGCGGGGCAAGTCAAAGAAACTGAATGGTGCCACCCCACCACCATGTATGGCTGTAACAAACTCTATTGCGAGCACCTTGGACGGTATTACAACTCTCACTACAGGCAGCTGGCTGCCGATTATAGCGGCACTCAGACCGTGGACTTCCGTGCGATCCGCTTCCCTGGTTTAATCAGCGCAGAGACGACGCCGACAGGCGGGACCAGCGATTATGGACCCGAAATGTTGCACGCTGCCGCCAAAGGGGAAGAATACAATTGCTTTGTGCGCCCGGACACAACGATTCCCTTTATGGTCATGCCCGATGCAATCAAAGCCCTTGTGGAACTGGAGAAAGCCCCCAAAAATCGCCTCTCCCAATTCGTCTACAATGTCACCAGCTTCAGCCTGTCCGCACAGGAGATTTTTGATATTGTGTTGAGCGCTTTCCCGGAGGCAAAAATCCACTTCGCAGTGGATGAATCCCGACAAAAGATTGTCGATACCTGGCCAGAGCAGGTAGATGACTCCACTGCTCGCAGAGATTGGGATTGGAAACCTGACTTTGATTGTGAACGCTCATTTAACGAGTACTTGATCCCGGCTATTCGCGAAAGACATTGTTAAAAAAACAATTTCACCCGGATCGAACCAAGACGAAGCGTTGACTTCACTGAAAAAGGCTTTTACGATCTTCTAAAAGTCAAATACAGCCATGGAATGAATATTGTCATGAAAAGCCCAAAAAGGAGCGCACCTATGGACACAACCACCATCATCCTGGTGATTTTAGCCTTGGGTTTATTGATTTATGCTTTCCTGCGTGATAAAGCTCTGGCTGTTGATGGGATCAAATTAGCTGGGTCGACGATCTGGAACAACCTTGGGCTCCTTTTAGCTGGTTTTTTATTGGCGGGATTGGTTCAAGTGTTACTGCCAAAAGAGCTGATTACCAAATGGTTGGGCAACGAAGCTGGTTTTAAAGCCGTGTTGATTGGCTGCATCACCGGTGGTTTAATTCCAGGTTCACCCTACGCTGTTTTCCCCATCGCTGGTGGATTCGTTAAAGCTGGCGCGGGATTGGGAGCGATGGTCGGTTTCATTACCGCCTGGTCTTTATGGTCCGTATCACGTCTGCCATTAGAAATTTCTTTGATCGAACCTAAAGCAGCCCTCATCCGCTATGCGATCACTTTCCTTTTTCCCCCCTTAGCAGGTTTGACCGCACAGGCGCTCAGCAAGCTCATTCGTTGAAGGTTGATATCCAGTTAAATCATTCGATCTAAAAATTGACCTTCAAATATCCATGCGATAGAATTAATCCTGAGTAAACCAATAAGAAACAGGAACAATATGCCGATTTACGAATATCAATGTCAGGATTGTCAAGCGGAATTTGAACTAATGCGTCCAATAAAGGATGCCGACACGGGGGTCATTTGCATCCATTGCCACAGTGATCATATTCTCAGGAAAATTTCCCTCTTCAACGCATCCAGTGGCGGACAGTCGCTCACAAGCAGTAGCGGATGCAGCGGATGCACCAGCAATCAATGCAGCACGTGTGGCACCCGATAAATGATAAAAGACTTCAAACTCGCATTGATCACGGGAGGATCCAGCGGTATCGGATTGGCCCTCGCTAAAGCGCTCGCTCAGCAAGGTGTAAATGTGGGCATCTTGGCTCGAGATATTCTCAAACTCGATCACGCACAAAAAGAGGTCTCCGCCCTGACCACACGTGAAGGTCAACAAATCACAAAAATCTCCTGTGATGTGTCCAATTACAAAGCCTTAGCGCGAAAACTGCAAAGGTGGACATCGGTAAATGGCTTACCGGATCTTGTGATCAACTCAGCCGGTGTCACCTACCCCGGTTATTTCCAGGATTTGGACGTGGACATCTTTCACTGGCTGATGGAGGTGAATTATTTCGGTACCTTGCATGTGATCAAATGCCTGATCAATGACATGATCGCACGCGGTTCGGGGACGGTCGTCAATATTTCCTCCCAGGCGGGATTTGCAGGGGTTTTTGGTTATTCTGGCTACGGAGCGACAAAATATGCAGTGCGCGGGCTGACGGATGTTTTGCGCTCGGAAATGAAACCTCTCGGGATCAACGTTCATATCGTCTTCCCTCCTGACACAAAAAC
>CAZWDG010000093.1:0-6625 GCA_964633075.1 uncultured Candidatus Brevefilum sp. | reverse complement strand
TGATAATGCAATTTCGCTAATAAAAGCTGAAGGACATGCCAGCGCATCTTATTTCCAACGTCAATTGCACATTGGCTATCCAAGAGCAGCCAGATTGGTGGACCAACTTGAGGAAATGGGCGTACTGGGTCCTTCCCAAGGTGGCGGCAGGGAAAGGGAAATCTTAATTGACATTAAGGAAGATGATCGAGATGAATAAGACTCTCATCTTTAGCCCATGCACAATAAGAGGTGTAATGTCATGAACCAATCTCAAAACGAAGAATCGCAGACATTTACTGACTTTCTTCGGCGAATCTTTAAGGGTGTCTTAGATTCGATAGGTTTTTTCCTTAATCGATTGGGAATAAAACCGAATGTCATCACCTTTATCGGTTTGATCGGGAATATTGCTGCAGGGGTATTAATGGGAATGGGGCATTTGTTTTGGGGAGGTTTATTAATGATGGTCGTGGTGCCATTGGATGCATTGGATGGTACTATGGCACGTTTGCGAGGAGAGAGTAGCGAGTATGGATCCTTTGTCGATTCTGTGACGGATCGCTATTCAGAAGTTGTGATTTTCTCCGGATTATTAATTTACTTTATGCAGTTTGGCAAATGGCAGGATTCACTTCTTGTGTTTTTTGCCACCATTGGATCTATATTGGTTTCTTATACCCGTGCAAAAGCGGAGGCAAACGGTTATTCGGCGAAAATAGGTCTTTTATCCCGGGCAGAAAGATACATCATTTTAGTGCTTGGGATCATCCTCGGTTATCCAAGAATCTCTTTATGGATCCTGGCCGTATTGGCAAATTTTACAGCACTTCAGCGCATTTGGTATGTGAGAAAACAGGCAAAAAGTGAATAAATCGTTAGAAATTAAGGTAAGGAATTATGATAACAGGTATTAAGATCGGTCCCTTCACATTGAATTTTTATGGTCTGATCATCATGATCGGCGTGATCGCGGCGGCTGTTTTAAGCTATTTTGAAGCAAAAAGGCGTAAATTGAACACGGATGTGATCATGGATTGTCTGACCTGGGTTGTTTTAGGTGGTGTCATTGGTGCCAGGTTATGGCATATCCTAACGCCACCCGCCTCGCATGTCGAGCAAGGCATAACCACCCTCTATTACCTGACCCATCCATTGGACGCAATCGCAATCTGGCGCGGCGGTTTAGGAATACCAGGCGCTGTGGCTGGTGGTGCACTGGCTTTTTACATATACGCCCGAAAAAGAGGTCTTATATTTGGTTTGTGGGCAGATATATTTGCTCCGGGTCTGGCACTAGGTCAGGCGATTGGCAGATGGGGAAATTTCATCAACCAGGAAGTGTATGGCAGACCGACGAACCTTCCCTGGGCGATAACCATCGACCCAGCCCATCGCCTGCCAGAATTTATGGAATACACAACCTATCATCCCTTATTCTTGTACGAGTCCCTTTTTAATCTTGCGAATATGGGTTTCCTACTTTGGATCTTGCGCCGTTATCAGGACAAATTAAAAAATGGCGATGTATTTCTCACTTATCTGGTCACCTACCCAATATTTCGGTTCTTCATGGAATTTCTCCGTTTGGACAACAGTTACGTCGGGGGAATCAATGCCAACCAGACTTTAATGATCGTGATTGCTGTGATTTCTGCCGGTTTTCTCCTCTGGAGACACCGTAAACAGCAATCAACCGAGGGAGAAAGCAACGCCCAATTGGAAAATGAGGATCCCAATCAGGGTGAAACTAACCTTGATAACCAGTCTGATTAACGAATTATTTCCTGTGAAAAAAGCGATGGTTTAGAGGTTATCTGATGTCAATCATTACGTTTCTTGGGACTGCCAGTGCAGTTCCGAATAAAGATCAACAAAACTCACATTTAATTGTTGAAACTGGATCACACACGATCATGGTGGACTGTGTCGGTAATCCTGTCGTGCGATTAGAACAAGCCGGCATCGACCCGTTATCAATAACTGACTTGATCCTGACGCATTTTCACCCAGATCATGTCTCCGGCACCCCCTTGCTCTTAATGGATTTGTGGCTGCTTGAACGGGTCCAACCCTTATCCGTTCATGGTTTAGCAGATGTGATAGATCGGACTGAAGCAATGATGGATCTGTTTGAATGGCAAAAATGGAAGGGATTTTATCCGGTCCACTTTAGTAAGCTGCCAGAAAGGGATTATTCTCTGCTGATGGAAGCGGATGATATTAAAATTTGGGCTTCCCCAGTATGTCACATGATCCCTAACATTGGCATAAGAATGGTGCTTCAGGAAGGAATCGTTTGCTATTCTTCTGATACAGGACCTTGCGATGACGTTGTTCACTTAGCACGCGATGCGGATATCTTGATTCATGAAGCGACAGGGGAGGGTTTGGGACATTCCTCTCCTGAACAAGCGGGGGAAATTGCCCAACAAGCGGGTGTTCGCAAGTTGTATTTAATCCATTATCCTAAGGGAATAGATCCTTACGACTATGTCCAGAGGGCAAAAATTAATTTTTCTGGCGAAGTTTATCTCACGCGGGATCTGATGAAAATCAATTTGGTTTGACCCCCCCTCGTTTAAGAAATTTAAATATTAATTCACCAACCAATCAGGAAATCTTTCCATTCATGGTTATCATTTAAGTGTTTGCCAAATAAATAAGTTGCTGTATTGGGTGGGTGCTTGGGTGGTTTCCTCGGGTACATGCCGGATTGTTCGGGTGTTAATCCTCCCTTAAGATGATTACAGCGTGGGCAGGCAGTGACGACATTATCCCAGTCTGTTTCCCCTCCAAGACGCCTGGGGATGACATGATCTATGGTGAGATCATTGGATCCTCGCCCACAATATTGACAGGTGAAATTGTCCCTGCGAAAGATCTCTTTACGGGTGAGCTTGACCACTGGTCGAGGGCGCTTGACCATGCGAGTCAATCGGATCACCGATGGGAGGGGAAAGGTTTGCGAGACGGAGTGGATGACCCCCCGACCATTCAGGATTAAAGTCGCTTTATCAGCTAAGACCAAATTAATTGCCCGGTAGGTCGACGTGACATTAATCGGTTGAAAATTTGCATTCAGTACAAGAACAGCCTCGTTCATTGGTGCACCGTTCTGATTATATCAGGATTGTTGTTATTGTTACAGGTTTGTTACCCCTCAAGGGAATGATCCTCCTTGAATGGCTTTAATTTTGAATAGGCATCTCTTTCACTCAATTTAGGATAAAATAGTCTCAAACCGCCAAATATGAAAAGGAGTTGAGATGAAACGATGGCAAATTATTCTGGGTATTGGATTGATCGTTATGGGTATTCTGGCATTGGTAGAAGCCCTTTTCAAAATTAATCTTTGGCGGTTTATCGGTCCATTACTTTTGATTGGACTGGGCATTTTATTAATTTTACGACCAAGGATGGCTGGAAAAGGGGTTCAAGTACAAATGCCCATTTTAGGTGATGTTCGTAAAACGGGTGTATGGGATGCGACAAACCACGAGATTTGGATCCTGGCTGGAACAAATCGATTGGATTTTTCCGAAGCACTTTTTCCTGAGGGAGATGCTGTCGTGAAAATCTTTGGTTTTGTTGCGGATGTTAAGATAATCCTTCCAGAGGATGTGGGTTTGCGTGTAAACGCAACGTCGATTGTTTCCCAATTTCGGGGATTGGAAAGCAAAGAAGAGCAAATCTTGAGCACATTGACTTATGAGACACCCAACTATATCATGTGTGAGAAGCGGGTTGCCGTTCAAACATTGGCAATTGTCTCGGATATCAAGGTTAAACCCGCTTTGATTTAGTGCAAACTTTAAATTAATTCGTTATAATAAACGTATGAAATTTGTGTCATTGTATTATTATTTCCCGTAAAAGCACCTGTCCAGGGCTTAAAAACGCGCCTTGTTTGACAGGTGCGTTTTATTTTTTTATCATCTGTACGAGATACTTTTTTAGTCGTAAGGAGGCAAAATGAATATAGATCAACAAGTTGACTATTTGATGCGTGGGACAGAGTATGGTGATCCCGATACTTACCAATCGATGAAACAGGAATTGCGGGAGCGATTAATTGAATCAGCGCGAACAGGACGCCCTTTACGGGTATATTGCGGCTATGACCCTCGAACATCTGATTTACACATCGGCCATACGGTCACAATGCGCAAGTTGCGCCAGTTCCAGGAACTCGGGCATCACGTCATCTTTGTAATTGGCACCTATACTGCCCTGATTGGTGACACTTCAGACCATGACAAGTTACGGGAACAACTCTCAATAGAGGAAACAAAGCGTAACGCAGAAACTTATGCTGAACAGGCATTCCGGATCCTTGAACGAGAAAAAACCGAGGTACGCTACAATGATGAATGGTTATCAAAATTAACGTTGAAAGATTTAATCCACCTTGGATCAAATTTCACCCTTCAACAGTTTTTAACGCGGGTAAATTTCCGAAAACGGTGGGAAAACGAGGAGCCGGTTTATTTTCATGAATTGTTTTACGCCATCATGCAGGGGTATGATGCCTATGCCTTGAATACAGATGTGCAGATAGGGGGGACAGATCAAATGTTCAATATTATGACCGCTGCCCGGAAGATTATGGCTTATTATGATATGAAACCCAATGTTGGGATCATTTTGGGAATCTTACCCGGCACGGATGGCGAAGTGAAGATGAGCAAATCCCTCGGCAATCACATTCCATTGAATACGACACCTGAGGATATGTTTGGAAAAGTGATGAGTATACCGGATAAGGCCATGCCCAGTTATGCCCGTCTGGTGACTCGCTGGACCCCTGCAAAAATTCAGGAATTTGAGGCCGCGATTGATTCCGGGCAAACACATCCCAGGGATGCGAAAATGGAACTGGCGCAAGAAATAACAGCAGCATTTTTCGACGAAGAACAAGCTAGAAAAGCCCGTGATTATTTTATTAACCTGTTTCAAAAAGGCGATATACCTGAGGCGATGCCAGAACTACCTGTGAGGGGTGATGTCACCCTGATTGACGCCCTGACGACGAGTGGAATCGTTTCAAGCGGTAGTCAGGTCAGGAGGTTGCTGGAACAAAATGGAATCAAAGTGGATGGTGAGAAAGTCTCAGATCCATATATTGTCCTTTCACCCGGGTCGATTATCCAGGTGGGGAAGCGGCGATTTCTTAAAATTATACATAAGCCATAGAGATAAAGTGAAATTGAAAAAAGGGCTGTTTTCAGCCCTTTTTTATTCTGAGGTTTCAACCAACTGCATTGCTTCTTCGATGATCGATGTGCCAATCCTCTGTGCCTCGCCAATGGCATCCGCTTCAAGAACAAGGACAATCGTGATTGGCTGGCCTTGCCAGTCTGGGTTTGTCCCAGCAATAAACCATGTGATGATTTGCTCATCTTCTGTTTGGGCTTGGGCTGTCACCTGCCAGATGGCAGATGCAGACCCCTGGATCAAGCTTGCTATCTGCAACGCAATGTTTGGGGGTAAAACTTGCGTGTTTGGTGTAAATTTTGAAAAGGTGATCCAATCCCCATCCGAATCCTGGTATGCGTTTACTATTCTAGGTCCTGGCAAGACGCCATTGTTGGTAATTGTGCTAGCTGCTAATGCCATTTGTAGCGGGCTGATTTTGAAAGAGCCATCGCCGAGTAATAGATCGATGTCTTCTATCGCCATCGGCGATGATGGATTGGCGACATTAAGGTGAAATTCAGGGCGTGTAAAAAAACCAAGGTCTTGAAATAAGGTCAGTAAACCATTGATTCCTGTCAATTTACCCAATTCATGTTGGACACTTTGGCAGCCATGTGAGATCACGATATCCCATGTTGGATCTTGACCGCTAAAACCTGCGCAATGAAGATCCTGGTCAAGCGAGGGTAAGGTGTTTTGAGGGTTGGATGAACCCTGAACGAGGTTGATTTGTGTGGTCACGACGAAGGGCAATAAAGCCCCTCCTGGTGGATAAAGTCCCTGGGTGGCACGATTGACCAAAGGGGCGTTTTCATCGGCCAGTAAGGTTTCCCAGTCTGAATCAAGCCTCAAGGCGTCAAAATACGGATGAGAGGCCATAGCCAGGATTTCACCGGAATTTGCGTTAATCAAGACGGCGGTTGCTGGAATAGAACCGTTGAGTGTATTCTCAAGAAGTTCATCCAGCGTGCGTTGTAAATCCAGATCAATCGTGAGACGAATATTTAACCCAACCGGGGGGAGATTGAATAAAAGATCCTGCCAGAAAGTGGTGACAAAAGGATACCCTTCCAGGCCGCGCAAATATGGGAACATGGACTCTTCGATACCCGTTTGACCGTAAATCGCATTCGTATAGCCGATTATGGGATAAAGGGGAGTGTGAACACTTTCTCGCTGGTAATTCCCCGGTTCTCCCGTGTTGGTGACGATCACTTGGTTGTTTCGATCAAGGATGTCACCTCGAGGTTGTAATCGGTCGTCGATGATCCAGCGTGGGTTTTCTGCTCGTTTGATGAGTGCGGGGCTGAACCAAAATCCAATCATACTTGTGGCCAACAGTTCAATGATTAAAAGCAGGATCATTGAGCCACCGGGTAGTGCTAATCGATAAATGTTGGCGGATGAAACCTCATCCCCCTTTAATGATTGTTGGCTGATACTTAAT
>CAZWDG010000092.1:0-6628 GCA_964633075.1 uncultured Candidatus Brevefilum sp. | reverse complement strand
GCGAAGGCCGCGGATCATCTCTTCCACGACCGCCATCACACCATACTTTTTCCCCCACTCCGTCTGTGCCCGGATCAGGCGGGCGATCTCCTTGACAAATTCCAGGTCAGAATTGACCTGATCGACAATGTTAGGCCTCTGGACCTTCACCACCACCTTGCTGAAATCAGGAAGCACGGCGTGGTGCACCTGCCCGATGGAAGCGGCCGCCACAGGCTCGGGATCAAAATCCAGAAACACCTCTTCGATCGGTCCAAGTTCATCTTCAATGATCTCCTGCACCTCTTCAAAAGGGAAAGGAGGAACTTCATCTTGCAGTTTGGCAAGTTCATCCAGCCATTCCTTGGAAAGGAGGTCAGAACGGCTCGACAGGATCTGCCCCAACTTGACATAGGTCGGTCCCAATTCCTGCAGCATCATCCGCACCCGTTGCGCGAGGCTGTACTTGGATAGATCGCTCTGTGGCAGGTGTATCGACAGGTTCAGCCTCTCGTTGATGATCCTTTGGAGGCTCTTGATTTCTTTTCTGTCGATTAAAAAGTCAAAGCCGTAACGAAAGAGAACTGCCTGAACTTCCCGCCATCGACGCAGATTACGGATCGGCTGCAGACCCTCGAGCATGCTACTATTGTACACCAAACCATAATAAAACTTGACAACCCCCTTACATGCAGGTAAAATCTTCAATGCCTCTCGAATAGGGAAAGCCGAGTTAGCTCAGTTGGTAGAGCACGCGACTGAAAATCGCGGTGTCCACAGTTCGATTCTGTGACTCGGCACCTTGTGTTTAAAGAGGCTGTTCTATCAGAGGACAGCCTTTTTTGGTGCTTTGTAAAGGTCATCGAGGTGGCAATCACTCAAGGATCAGTGAATGGGGCATGGTGGATTGTGAATGGTTGACTAAGTTAGTCGGTTGACCACGGCATGTAAACAAGTGTTGTGCACTTCTTTTGTGCGCACCAATCTATAATTCACAGATAGGATATGTCACCGCATATGCAGATAAGATTTAAGTAACGTATGGTCCCGCAGCGATCATCCATGACGATTTTATCCCATCATTGTAGGGTGGGGTGCGATCCTGCCCTGAGCCTGCAACTCTCGCAGCATTAGCGACTGGGAACCGTCCTGTAAGGAGACGGAGCTGCAGGCGTGAGGGTTCACCCCACCATTTTGTGAATAATTTCAGTATTTGCCTCTCTATCTTTGTTTGTTGTCCAATTCCAGAAATATTGGAACCCTCACCCTGCCCTCTCCCTTGGTAAGGGAGAGGGAAAGGAGTTTTGTAGGTCACGTATGGTTGCGCAGCAACCTACGTGACAATAATTGGAAAATTGGAGTGGTCAAGCCTTATGCGACTACAAATAATACTGTCATTACGACGAGCGCTGGCAGAGCGCGAGGTGACAAGCTAATTTTTGAGATTGCTTCGTCGTTTCGACCAAAACAGGTCGAAACTTTCTCGCAATGACACTATCTTATAGACAAATGGAATATTGGTGCGGTCAACCCTCAAGTCATACCATCTACGAGCAGACTTCTTTTGCACCTAAAGGCAGCGTAAAAATCGACTGTTTCACCAGTGAAGAATCTTTTTATGATGAATGTGTAAAACTGGGGAAGCTTTTGTAGCGAAGTTAATGAGGGGATTCAACGTTCAAAGCAACATAACTTTGCTGTCAGGCTTTGGCTGTATAATTAGTTTAATCATTCCAAATAAGAAAATGAAGGAGTCTCCTCATGACACCTAAAAAAATAAATGCCAATCCTGGGGATCCAGGTAAATCTGCCCTGCTTGTGATTGATGTCCAGCGGGATCTATTTGCGCAGAAGACCCCTATCTACCGAGAAGAGACATTGATCGCGAATATCCTTGACCTGGTAGACCGCGCACATCGAGCCGGCGTGCCGGTGATTTACATCCAGCATCATTCAGACGATTTCCTGGTAAAGGGCTCGGAAGGCTGGCAGCTGCACGCAGAGCTCCATCCCCAGCCGGAGGATTACAAGGTTTTCAAGGAACACAGCAATGCCTTCGAAGAGGAAGCAATGGGCGAACTACTGATATCACTAGGGGTGGGGCGGCTGGTGGTGACGGGCTTGGTGACCCATGGCTGCGTCAAGAACAACTGCCTGGGTGGATTGAAGGAAGGATACCAGGTGGTACTGGCAGGGGATACGCACAGCAATTTCAGCAAGGACGCAGCTGCGTTGATTGAGAAGTGGAACAAAACCTTGGCTGATCAGGGCGTGGCGGTGGTAAACACTGCTGACGTTCACTTTAATTAAATGCGATCTCATTCACTGCATAAGTTATGGATAAACTTACTAAATAATTTGAATATAGGCATTATTAATGCCCGGATTTTCATGCTTTAACAGCTTATCTATATTAGCAAGTTATTTGCTGAATGACAGAGATGTTTTTAATCGCCTGAAAAAAGAGCTTAACTTTAACCAGTACTTCTTCCTTACAACAGTAGATGTCCACAATACGCATCTTGTCTGAACCTAATAGAAAAATGGATCAGACTCTAGAATATGGTTTCAATTATCGTGACACAGCAGATATGTATAGCAATGCTAATAAATTTATGGGTGTATAAATAAACAAGATTTCTGAAAAGCTCATCCAGGCAGAAAAGCGATGCAAGCGGCTAATTTGATTTTGTAAGAAATCGCTTTTTTAATCTTTGCTGGTGATCTGCAACTTTTCCCCTAAAAATTAGGTGTTCTCAATCATTCTGTAAAAGGAGCTTTAGAAGGAGAAATGAGAGCTTTGGAAGATGAGATTTATAAGTATTTATTTCACCTACAAAATGTTTACTGATTTATAAACCTCGAGATGATTATTTCGATGATTTCTATTAAGATAGGAAGCACCATCAAGGATAACAATCCGGTGAATGTGCCAGGTTTCCAAGGCCATGTGCGCAATGACTCGATGAATTCCTTTTCTATCATCAGGCTCTGTAACGTCTCTCGTGTTTCATTTATTCGACTTGTCTCTTGTTGATCAATCATTGCATGGAGAGTATTGAATGTTAATTCAATGCGACGGGTCACATTATTTAATAACTTTCTTTTCTCCAAAATCAGAATACGATTCACCCGTCGAAGGGGAATCCATAAAGCTGATGATGAAACAAAGACCAACATAACCATGATAAAAATATGGATAGAAAGCGTGGCTTCAATCATGGACGGGTTAAGTAAGAATAAAAGGTATTCAAATAAAATAATGAAGACGAAAAGCCAAGCAGAAAACCTCGATATCGCGTAGAGGGGAAGCAAGTCGTAAATGTTTATTTTACGTAAACCCTCATAAATTTTCTTCGTTTGAGCAAACGCCCGGATAATCATATAGATCGTGATAAATCCCACACCCCATGATAAAGCAAAGATTGGCACCTCTAATTCAGGGAAGGCCTGGTTCATTTCTATGGCTGTAGAGAAAATAAACCAATCTATCGCTAAACCCGCAATGGTTCCCACCCAAAAGATAATCGCTGTTGATTTAGCTGGAAGATGGGTGTATTCAAACGCGATGCGATCTTTCTCTTCTTCTGAAACATCTAAAATCGGCAAAAATTCAGTTAAGGAATCTGCCGTGATCCGAAACAGGCAATCCATCTCAAATAAAAAAAATCCTAAAAAAACAGCCGTTAAGGCATAATACCAATTGATCCTGTAAGCGGGGAGGACTTTCTCATACCAGGCAACAACAAGATTTAACAATCCAGCTAGTACAATCACTATGAAATAAAACAACCAATAAGGGCCCGGAAGTCGTTCGATCCAATCGAAGAATTTATGGATTCCGCTTGGCTTATATTGTTTCAAGTTTGGCGATTGTTCTTTCATAGGATTGTGTCCTTGAATTTCTAATTCCAGAGGTTATTCTGTTGACTGGTGAATTTTCTATAATAAATTCATTATACATAAAGCTATGGCTGTTAACAAGTGAATTCCTCGTCAATCCCAAGTCTCAAGTGGTCAATGGAGATGATCAATAATAGTTTGAAGGATCCTCCTTTTCATTTTTTTTCATCCCTAACCAAGGATGAAACAATATGTCGAAAAGGGAAAGATTGTCGAAGAATTGGGTTTCTTGTCATTCTTGGAAATGGTTTATCTGTTATAAGAATTTCTCATGGAGGATAACTCCCGTTTCGGTGATAGATTGAAAATTAGAGTACCATAATTATTGAATAAGTATTTTCAGGAATATATGTCATTCGCTTCATATTGATCCAAAGGGGACTAGTGGGTTTGCACAATACCACTGTTGGGTTTCCCTTTGCTACAAGAAGGAGATTGTCGTCGCGCAGGTCGCTGCGCGACCATACATGACCTACAGTTTTATCTCCCAAGGAGGAAAGATTTGTAGGTCGGGTTTCCATACCCGACCCAGGGTTGAATATGAGGCGTTGTTGTCATGTAGGTCGCTGCGCGACCATAAATGACCTACAGTTTTATCTCCCAAGGAGGAAAGATTTGTAGGTCGGGTTTCCATGCCCGATCCAGGGCGGATTATTTAACATACGGGCATCTTTCCAGACCACATCATCCTTTTTGGTGCGTTGAACCCATTCCGCTTCGCTACAGGGCAGGCAACCTCAACGAACCCTACAGAATTTCCAAGTGAAAAGCAGTGAAGAATGGGCAAGGTGTTCTTGAAGTCCCATCCAGAAGTGCTACAATAATCATAGTACGCATCACTTTCCATTTTCTCCCAACAAAGATACCGTCGCTTTCCACTCAATATAGCATCGTCCTAACGTACTGGATAAATGTTAAAAAGGAGCCTTTGTCTTGTCATACGGTTGGGCAAGTATAAGGCAAATGATTCACTAGGATAGGAAAGGTCGTGTGATCATGAAATTCAAAACATTGATGATCATCAAGGCAGTGGTGTGCATTGGTTTGGGTATTCCCATTCTCTTGGCACCGAAATTATTCTATGGCTTATTTGGCGTTACCCTTGATGCTGCTGGCCTCTACCCGGCAAGGGAGTATGGCGCCTCCTTATTGGGCAATTTTCTGCTCACCTGGTTTGGTCGCCATGCTCGCGATACCAAAGCAAGGCATGCGCTCATCATGGGTATGACGGTTTACAACGCGATTGGTTTTATCATCACGCTGGTTGCGCTCCTCACCGGTGTGATGAATGCAATTGGTTGGGTGGCAGCCGTCATTTACCTGTTCTTTGCACTTGGGTTTGGCTATTTCTGGCTCAAGCCGCCAACGCCTTAAAAATCATTGGCGCAAGCGAATAAATAGCATTATATTAAACAAACCTGGGCGATCTCCCGAAAGGTGGTGCGGGATATCTCCCCCTGAGAACTGGTAGGATGGTAGGTGGGTAGGTTTTTTGGGTTTTAAGGGTTTTGCTATCATGCGGGTTGCTGTGCGAACATATGTGACCTACATATTTAGCCCGAGGTTTACCCACATTTCGAAATTGTTGTGTTAAAATAATTGGGTCGTTTATGATGAATACCATTTTAATTACGGAGCGAAAGTGACACACAAAGAATTTGAATTGAGAACAAATGACGGCTTGAAGTTAACCGGACAGGCCTGGCTGGCTGAAAAATCACCTAAAGCACTGGTGGTGATCGTACACGGCCTTGGGGAACATTGCGGGCGTTACACCCATGTGGCAGAGGCATTTACTGCTAACAGGTTTCATGTTTATAGCTTTGATCAGCGCGGTTTTGGCAGATCAGAAGGTTTACGGGGGCATACACCCTCCTTCCAGCACCTGATGGATGATATCAGCCTTGCCATCCAGCACGCCCGTCAGGAATGCGGTGAAGATTTGCCCCTGTTCCTGTATGGGCACAGCATGGGGGGATTGGAAGTCTTGTATTATGGTTTAACCACGGATGTTCCCCTGTCAGGTGTCATCGCGACGGATCCTGGGCTTGACCTTTCTAGTTTCAGTCAGGCAAAACTCACAATTGCCAAAATTGGCGCTGCTCTACTACCTAAGATGAGCATTGCGAGTGGGCTGGATGTGAATGGTCTGTCACGGGATACGGATGTCATCCAAGCTTATGTTGATGATCCACTTGTTCATGACAGGGCAAGCTTCACATTGGCAAGTGAAGCGATGAAAGCACCTCAATTTGTCATTGATCATGCCGCCGAGTGGAAATTGCCCTTGTTACTTATGCATGGCACAGATGACTGTGTTGTGAGCATCAAAGGGACGGATAAATTCTTCGAGGCGGTCAGTGGGGATGTCACCTATAAGCGCTGGGAAGGCCTTTACCATGAGCTGCATAACGAACCGGAGAAGGAAGAGGTCATCCAGGCGATGGTGGACTGGATTAAGGACCGGATCTAGAGATCTTGTGCAGGGTGCGGTCCGGGGCCTGCCTGAAGTGAAACGGAACACCTTCAGATGCAGAGGAGGGACGACGTGAGGGCCTGCCCTGAGGAGGAACGACGTGAGGGTAACCGCACCAAATCATTGCTGGTGAGTCAACATTATTATCCGCGTAACTTTTCTATTTCGAAAATCATAAAAAATGGTGGGGTGAATGTCGCACCCCACCCTACAAACATGGACAAATGTGTCACGCAGGTCGCAGCGCAACCGTGCGTGACCCACATTTTT
>CAZWDG010000091.1:0-6646 GCA_964633075.1 uncultured Candidatus Brevefilum sp. | reverse complement strand
GACATTATCCCATCAACATGATGCACAAGATCGTAATAAAGTTGAGCACCTTTTACTTCTTAGTACTTCGCAGTGTAAAACTTGGGTTTAAAGTCCTTCGATTGGTAAGATTTTTCTCAATGGTCAACACGCTTTCGTTTCACACTTGGATGATGATACCATATTCGGCGAGAAAGCTTCGATTATTTTTTCTTAATTGCTCTCGGATTGATACTTACATATAAGTAAACACAATGTTCGGGTATAATCGAGGCTATGATGGCAGAACCGACACATCGCATCACAAACGGTGAGGAGCACCTCGAAGATCAAATCGACCGTGCTTTACGCCCCACCTACCTATCCGAGATGATCGGACAGGCGCAAATCAAGGACAACCTGCAGATCCTGATCGAAGCGGCTAAATTACGCTCAGAAGCCCTGGATCATGTCCTGTTTTATGGTCCGCCCGGGCTGGGAAAGACGACCCTGGCGCATATCCTGGCCAACGAGATGGGGGTGAACATCAAGGTGACCTCTGGCCCTGCCATCGAACGGGCGGGGGACCTGGCGGCGATCCTGACCAACCTGCATGCGGGGGATATCCTGTTCATTGATGAGATCCACCGCCTGGGCAAAGTGGTGGAAGAGGTGCTTTACCCGGCTATGGAGGATTATTCCCTGGATATTGTGATTGGCAAGGGACCGGCTGCCCGTTCGATCCGCCTTAAGTTGCCGCACTTTACCGTGGTAGGTGCGACCACGCGCCTGGCGCTGATGACCTCTCCCTTGCGCTCCCGGTTTGGAGCGACTTATCGTCTCGATTTTTATGAGATTGAGGCTTTGATCGAAATCGTCCAGCGCGGAGCACGCCTGTTGAAGGTTGATTTTACCGATGAGGGCGTATGGATGATCGCCAAACGTGCCCGGGGGACGCCGCGAGTGGCCTTGAGGATGCTGCGGCGGGTGCGGGATTATGCCCAGGTGCGCGCCGATGGCAAGATCACCGGCTCTGTCTCGGAAGCGGCACTGGACCTGTTGAATATTGATGGACAAGGCCTGGATGACCTGGATCGGCGCGTCCTATCTTGTGTGATTGAGAAATATAACGGCGGTCCTGTGGGACTGAACACGATTGCCGCTTCGGTGAGCGAAGAGCCGGATACGATCATGGATGTCGTGGAACCCTATTTATTACAGCTCGGCTACTTGGAGCGCACCTCACAGGGTCGGCAGGCGACCCGCAACGCCTATGAACACCTTGGGTTGAATTTTCATGATGAGGATCCCCAAAAAAGGCTGTTCTGAAGGTGCGTGATTTCCCCATGCGAACAGAAGATTTTGACTATCCATTGCCCTCGGCGCTGATTGCCCAAACGCCGGTTTCGCCCCGCCACGCATCACGTTTGTTGGTGTTAAATCGCGCAAATGGGTCGGTTGAACACAGCCAATTCTGGGAGATCGATCATTACTTGCGCCCTGGCGACCTTTTAGTGATCAACGATACGCGTGTGATCCCCGCCCGTATTTACGCTCATAAGCAGCCGGGAGGGGGTAAGGCGGAAATTTTGTTGTTAAAAAAGCAGGATGAACGCACCTGGCGCGTTCTGGTGGGTGGGAAAGGGTTAGGATTAGGGGCCCAGTTATTCATCAATGATGGTCCTGAAGCTGAAATCCTCCAGGTTCTGGAGAGATCAGAGCGGTTGGTGCGGTTCAGCGCGCCGATAGAACCCTTTCTGGAGAGAGTGGGGCATGTGCCGTTGCCGCCTTACATCCATAAGCATCTGGACGACCCCGAGCGTTATCAGACGGTCTATGCCACAGCACCGGGCTCGGCGGCTGCACCAACTGCAGGATTGCATTTTACACCGGCGTTGATGAACAAATTAACTGATTATGGCGTGGCATTTGCACGATTGACCTTGCATGTTGGTTTGGACACCTTCGCGCCAGTGACCGAATCCACCCCCAGCCAGCATAAAATTCACACAGAATGGTGTGAGCTGGATGAGGATGCAGCCGCCCAGATCAACGCCGCCAGGCGGGAAGGGAGACGGATCATCGCCGTGGGTACCACCAGCGTGCGCACACTGGAAACCGCCGCTCGTGATGCGCATGATGACCAGCTGGTCTCGCCTTTTTCTGGACCAACGGATCTATTTATCCTGCCTGGATATCATTTTGCTGTGGTGGATGCGTTGATCACGAATTTTCACCTGCCGAAGTCCACCTTGGTGATGTTGGTGAGCGCCTTCGCCGGGCGGGAAATGATCCTGAATGCTTATCAAATTGCCATTCAAGAATCTTATCGATTCTTCTCTTTTGGCGATGCCATGTTAATCTTATGATCCAATATTGGTTCAATTATTGCATCCAGCAGGTCAGTAAACCGAATATTTAATATGTTTCTTATAAAAAATGGTTCATTACCACCTGTTAAAATGCTATAATTCAAATGTTCTAAGAAAAATGGATTTTCTTGTTAGAACCTAAGGATTGAACCTATTATGATGAGATTTGACCGATTTACCGAACGTGCCCAAGAGGCAGCCCAGCGTGCGGCTGAAATTATCCAACGCTATGGGCACAACCAAATTGATACCGAACACATTCTGTTGGCACTAATCGAACAGCCCCAGGGTGTCATTTCCCAGTTATTAGATATTCTCAAGATCGACGCCGAAAACTTTAAGGAACGCCTGGATTATATCCTGCGCACCAGCCCGAAAGCGAATATCTTTGGGGGTGGGGCGGGTCAGGTGTTTATCACGCCCCGCGTCAAGCGGATCATTGACCAAGCCAACCAGGAAGCCAACCGTTTGAAGGATGAGTATATCTCCACCGAGCACATCTTTTTAGCGATTCTGGGTGAAAAGAACACCCCCGCAGCCGGGTTGCTGGAGGACCTGGTGATTACACGTCAGCGAGTGCTGGATGCCATCGATGAACTGCGCGGTGGGCAGAAGGTGACCGATCCCAAAGCTGAATCGCGCTACCGCACACTGGAAAAGTACTCGCGCAACCTGACCACATTAGCCCGTGAGGGGAAATTAGACCCTGTAATCGGTCGTGATGTAGAGATCCTGCGCCTGATTCAGATCCTCTGCCGAAGGACAAAGAACAACCCGGTGCTGATTGGAGAGGCTGGTGTGGGTAAGACAGCCATTGTAGAAGGTCTGAGTCAGAAGATCGCCACGAACGATGTCCCTGAGATTTTGATGGGCAAAACCGTGGTGTCGTTAGACTTAGGTGCGATGATCGCTGGTTCACGCTTCCGTGGTGAGTTTGAAGAGCGTTTGAAGGCTGCGATCGAGGAGATTCAGCGTTCTGATGGGGAGATCATCCTGTTTATCGATGAGCTCCACACGGTGGTAGGCGCAGGGGCGGCGCAAGGCGCGATGGATGCCTCCAGCATGCTTAAGCCCGCTTTAGCACGGGGTGAACTGCAGTGTGTGGGCGCCACAACATTGGATGAATATCACAAGTACATCGAGAAAGACGCCGCACTTGAGCGTCGCTTTGCTCCCGTCTATGTAGAAGAGCCCTCTGTCGAGGACACGATCGCTATGCTGCGCGGTTTGCGGGATCGTTATGAAGCGCACCATAAGGTGACCTTTTCAGACCAAGCGCTGGTTGAGGCAGCTAAACTCTCCTCGCGTTATGTGACTGATCGCCGGTTACCAGATAAGGCGATTGATTTGATCGATGAGGCGGCTGCAAAGCTGCGTGTGGCTTTATACTCCTTACCCGAGGACCTGAAAGCGTTGAAATCTGAGATTGATCGGCTCTTGAAAGAGGAGGAACATGCCGGTGTGGATCGCGATTACGAACGAGCAGCCAGGATGAAATCTGAAAGGTTGCGGTTAGAAGAGGAGTTTAACCAGCAGCGCGACGCCTGGGAGCAAGACCACAAACTGGATGAAATCGTGGATGTCAATGATATTGCTGAAATCATCAATCAGTGGACGGGGATTCCCGTCTCCCAGATGATGGAAGATGAGCGGGATAAACTGCTGCGGATGGAAAGTCGGATCCATGAAAGGCTGGTCGGGCAGCGGGAGGCCGTGGCTGCGGTTGCCGATGCCATTCGACGTGCCCGGAGCGGTCTCAAGGACCCACGGCGGCCGATTGGTTCCTTCATCTTTATTGGACCCTCTGGAGTGGGTAAAACCGAACTGGCAAAAGCCCTGGCGGAGTTTATGTTCGATGATGAGGACGCCATGGTGCGGATTGATATGAGCGAATACCGTGAGCAGCACAGCGTCTCGCGCTTATTTGGTGCCCCACCTGGTTATGTGGGCTATGAAGAGGGCGGTCAGCTGACCGAAGCTGTTCGCCGACGCCCATATCGGGTGGTGTTGTTTGATGAGATTGAGAAAGCACACCCTGAAGTATGGAATGCGCTGTTACAAATCCTGGATGACGGTCGTCTAACGGATGGTCAGGGACGTGTGGTTGATTTCCGCAATACGGTATTGATCATGACAAGCAACCTGGGTACCGAATATGTCAACAAGAGCGGAACCTTAGGTTTCCTAGGTTCGCAGGATGAAGGCGATAAAGCCGATCGTGAAAAAATTGAAAAAGCACTAAAAGGCGCATTCCGCCCCGAGTTCTTGAACCGGATCGATGAGATCATCCTGTTCTCACCTTTGGATAAAGACGATATGCTCAAGATCGTGGCATTGCAGATGGAAGATATTCAAGCTCGCCTATCCGACCATAGTTTAAAAGTTGAATTGACTGAACGAGCGACGGAGTGGCTCTCAAATGAGGGGTATGATCCCGCCTTTGGCGCTCGCCCCCTGAAACGTGCCCTGCAAAAGTACGTGGAAAGCCCCTTATCTGTCAGCCTGTTATCAGGTGAGTTTACCGCAGGCGATACAGTCCTGGTCGATGTGGTCGATGATGAGATTATTTTCAAGAAAAAGGAAGTTATCGATGTCTCGTCCTTGGACGAGGCCAAAGTGTCTGGATAACTATCAGATTTAATCCGGATGACATTGGCTTAAAAATTGAGTTTTAGGGCAACGATTGAAGATTTGTGCAAACAACGACAAGCGTTGCCCTTTTATGTTAAGGGAGGCTGTTTATTGCGGAGATCTAACAGCCTCTAGGATTTACGCGAGATGACGATCAATGTGATATCGTCTAACAACGGGGCTTCCCCGGTGAAGGCCTGGACGTTTTCCAGAATGGCATTACGGAAGTCCTCGGCTGAGGTGGTAAATTCATTTTCGAGTGTTTTGATTAATTTATCCTTACCATAAAACGCTTCAGATGCATTTTGCGCTTCGGTGATCCCATCGGTATAAAACACCACTACCTCACCGGCAGCGAGCTCGATCGTTTGTGACTCCCAGGTATTTTCAGCAAAAATCCCAACCAGCGTACCGGTTTTTTCAAGCGAGGTGAAAGTCACCTTCTCCCCGAATTTCTTTAATAAAAAAGGCGGATTATGACCAGCGTTGACATAGGTGAAGGTGCCTTTTTGAGGGTCCAGGATCCCGAAGACGACCGTCAAAAAGATTCCCTGTTGGGTGTCGGTCAGAATTCGACGATTAACCTGGTGGATGACCTCCTGGGGGTTTAATTTCGCTTCGCCTGCGTAGGTGCGGATCAGGGTGCGGCTCAGTGCCATATACAGCGCGGCGCCGGCACCTTTGTCCCCCACATCAGCAATAACGATCCCCAATCTGCCATCCTCTAATGGGATGAAATCGTAGAAGTCGCCCGAGGTTTCGCGGGCAGGCAGGAGAAGGCCAGAAATCTCGTAGCCTGGGATTTGGGGTAGCTGGGTTGGGATGAAAGTGGTTTGCACACGTCCTGCTTCTGCTAATTCCTGGTTCACCTTGCGATGGGCAATTGCCTGGGCACGCGAGACGCGTTTAACCTGTCGTAGTTTATCGATGATCACATCCGGGTAATAATTGACTCCCATTTCTTTGAATTCAGCCAGGGCATCCCGAAAGTAATTTTGGGCTTGATCGATATCTTCGGGTTGATTTCGTTTGAGGTGTAAATCTCCCATCTCAAGCCAGATCCTGGCATGCCACCAACGCCCTTCCATTTTCTCGAGCATGGTAGCGCCTTCACTCAGATATTTAAGGGCTTTTTCAGTATCCCCTTGGGCGGCAGCCAACCTCGCTTGGGCCAGCACAATCTTGACGCGATCTTGCATGACCGGTCGACTACGATAAACTTCATTCGCAGCGTCCAAAGTCATTTTGGCCTGATTGATATTTCCTTTAAGAGCATAAATATTGCTGAGCAAGCATTGTGCGGCCACATCTTGGAATGACACATCCTCCTCACCTTTTTGCAGGGCGTCTTGAATCATGCTGAGGGCAACATCCAGATTTGAGGGGTTGGCTTTCCTTTCCTCCAGTAGTTGGGATTCGATGATCACTTCAGCCAGGGCTCGATTTGCCAGTAAAACTCGCTCATCATCGCCTATCTGCCGGCTGCGATCGATCAGGTCATTATAGATTTCCATTGCCAGGGAAAAATCGCCCCTGAAATATGCCAGTTGACTCTCTAGAAATAGCAAATTTAATGTGTTTTCATTTAAATAGGCGTCATTTTGCCGGGAAAACTGGCGCATTTGCTCAATAAATGCTTCTGTATCGGAAAAATCGGCCAGCCAGAGGGAGGCGCGGGCAATGGC
>CAZWDG010000090.1:0-6668 GCA_964633075.1 uncultured Candidatus Brevefilum sp. | reverse complement strand
AAGATCCGCCTTGGACCCACCCTGCCAGCCTTCTTATCCCCCAATGTCATTTCCATATTGGTGAAGAACTTCGACCTGAAACCAATCGGTGAGGCTCAAGAGGATGTCGCCGCAATGATGACGGGGAATTAAGCATATTATCCAAACATAAACAGCAGGCTGGTTCTCTTACCCCAGCCTGCTGAGATACAGAAAGGTTTCCACACAGATGATTGAACAAGTATTCGAACTTTCCAAAACAGACGAACGGATGGTCGAAAAGGTCGTCCAGGACGATAACCTGGATTATATTCACATGTTTTTCAACAAAGATCAGGGGCTCCCGGAGCATTATTCAAATTCCAATGTTTATATGACCGTCTTACAGGGAACCTTATCCATCAATCTCGACGACCAGGAAGTGGCCGTTTACCCGGCTGGCACCCTGCTGAAAATCCCCTATAAGATCAAAATGCACGTCAGAAATTTACACGAAGAACCGCTTGAACTGATCGTGATCAAAGCCCCGGCACCAAAGCATTACCAAACAGCATAGTGCCTTAATCAAATTGAGATAAACGCGCATCAACCACAAAAAACGCCTTTAATTGGGCGTTTTTTGTTGACAATCAAAACACTAATGGCTTGTATTTCTCTTAAATTGATCCTTCATCAAATAATTCAAACACGCCTTTCAAGCGGATATCCCGCGAGCTGGCGCCCACCAGGATCTCAAATTCGCCTGGTTCTGCCACCCAAAGCTTTTGATAGGGATCATAATAGGAAAGCGCGCGCGGTCCCAAGACAAATTTCACCACTTGCGACTCGCCTGGTTCCAACGCGATCTTTTCAAACCCCTTCAATTCCTTCACCGGTCGCTCCAGGCTTGATGCAATATCCCTGATATACACCTGGATGACTTCTTGCCCGGTTAACGCACCCGTGTTCTTAACGGTCAGGGAGACTTCAAAATCCTCTCCATGCTTGACCTCGCTGGGCAAGACCAAATTGGAGTAAGCGAATTGGGTATAACTCAATCCATGCCCAAAGGGAAACAAGGGGGCTACATCCTTGATGTCATAATAGCGATAGCCGACAAACAGCCTTTCGCCATAATACACATCCCGTTTACCAGGGTAATTGATGTAAGCCGGGTTATCCGCCAGGCGCTTCGGATAGGAGACCGTCAGCTTCCCCGAAGGATTGATATCCCCAAAGAGGATGTCTGCCAGGGCATGCCCGCCCTCCTGACCTGGGTAATACATCAAGAGGATCGTATCGACCACATCTTCCCAGGGCATGGCGACCGGTGCGCCTGCGTTGACCGCCACCACAGTCTTGGGATTGGCGGCTACCACCGCTCTGATCAACCACTCCTGGTCGCCCGGCAGGTCCATATCCGGGCGATCGTGACCTTCGCTCTCATACCGATCCGCCAGTCCAGCCACGATGACGGCGACATCGCTCTCTTTGGCAAGACTGACAGCCTCTTCCACCAGGTCCCCTTCGACAGCAAGCGGTGGCAGGTAGTACATTTGCATCAAGGCGTACTGGCTCATTTCCCCGCTGATAAACTCGGCTTTAAAGGCATATTGTTTTCCTTTATCAAGCTGGACTGTTGTTTTCCCCGCCATGCGGTTGAAGTCCTCCTCCGACGAGGTGATCGTTCCCACCTCATTCTCCAGAATCAAAGCCCCATCCAACCAAACGCGGGCTAAACCGGTATTCATGATATAAAAATCCGTCTCCCCAGACTCCGGTGCAGTGAACGTTCCCGTCCAGCGTCCGCTGAAACATTTTTCGTTCACGATCCCAACAGCAGGGCTGGAACCACCCCACCACATCCCGATGTCTGGCTCCACCCGCGTCAGGACGGGTTCACCAGAGAGGTCAAGGTTGTTGAAGAATGCCACCGATAAGCCCTGTGCACAATCCTCCCCATGGGTGAACCGGTGGGGTTCAACCAACATCGGTTCCACCCGGTTATCATAACCCAGGGCAAACCCAATTTCGACCTGCTTACCAAGTTTCTCTCTCAAGCCAGTCAACGGCGTGACCCAGTGATGCGGGTCCACCCTGGAACTCCCGCCCCCACTGACCTCCCGGTCGGCGTTCATCCCAATCACTGCCAGTTTATTAATCTCTGAGACCTTCAGCGGCAGTGTCTGCTTTGCATTCTTCAACAGCACCATCGATTCGGCCGCCAAGGTCCGTGCCAGGGCACGATGCTGGGGGGAATCGCCGCTGCTGGATGGGAGCGTCTCATCGGTCATCACACCGGCTCGGTAAAGCGTTCGCAAGACACGACGCGCAGCATCCGCCACATGACGGGCATCCACCTGCCAGTTATTGACCGCGGCTTCCAAATCCTGGCCAAAATACCGTGCCGGGCCGGGCATTTCGATATCCAAACCAGCAGCAACCGGGTTGTGGATGTCATGCACCGCGCCCCAATCCGACACCACCGCGCCCTCAAAGCCCCATTCCTCTTTCAGAATCTGGCGCAGCAGTTCCTCGTGTTCGCTGGCATAAATTCCATTGATGCGGTTATAGGAACACATCACCGTCCAGGGGTGGGCTTCTTTGACGATCGTTTCAAAGGCCGGCAGATAGATCTCCCGCAAGGTGCGTTCGTCCACCACCGAATTGCCCCGGGAACGCTCAAATTCCTGGTTATTGGCTGCAAAATGTTTGACGGAAGCGCCGATTTTTTGGCTCTGTAAGCCGCGCACATACGCCACACCAATTTGACCGGCCAGGTACGGGTCTTCGGAGAAGGTCTCAAAATTTCGCCCACCCAGAGGCGACCGGACAATGTTCACGCATGGCCCTAACAAAATATGACATCCCAGGTGACGGGTCTCTTCAGCCATGGCTACAGCCACGCGCTCAATCAGGGCGCGGTTCCAGGAGGCCGCCATCGAGACCCCCGTGGGGTAGGCGGTAGCCGTGCTGACTATGCGATCCATGCCCGGTCCGCCGGTGCGCACACCGTGGGGACCGTCGGTCATCACGATCGCTGGAATGCCCAACCGATCAATTGCCACAGTAAACCAGGCATTTCGCCCGGATAACAAAGCCACCTTTTCAGATAGGGTCAGTTTCTTCAAAAGATTTTCAATTTCATTACCGTGAGATGCGTGTGTCATTTTCCTCATTCCTGTTTTAGGGGTCGGTTGCTGTTTATTATATCCGGATTGATGCGAACAAAACCTTCACATTGGCAGTCCTTCCAATGGTTTTATAATAATGTTAGTTTCTAATTTTCATTTTCTGTAGAGACGTTGCAGGCAACGTCTCTACAGAGAGTAATGCCCGAAAATATTAGTCGTATGACCTATGTCAGTTACGCTTAGAAAATGAGTGAAATGATAACCGTTCAATATTTGACCAGAGATGATTAACCAAACCGAACTGCGCAACATCCCAGGATTTGACACCCTCAAGGGGGAAACCCTCCTGGCGATCACCCGACGAGCCTTCGAGCGAGAGATTCAGGTTGGTCACACCCTGGTCATTGAGGGCATGCCAGCTGAATTTTGTTATTTCCTGATAACCGGGCAGGTCAGGGTCCTGCGGATGAGCCAGGAGGGTCGGATTCAGATCCTGGATCGCCAGGGACCAGGCGCCCCCCTTAATATCATCTCACTGTTAATTGCTGAGCGGGTCAACCGGGCATCTATCGAAACCCTGACCCCTGTCAAGGTCCTTATCCTCGATGCAACTTCCTTCGATCTGCTTCTGGCTGAGCATCCTGACTTCTCAAGGATGCTCCTTCAAATTTTCGCCGAACGCATAGCCAAAATCACAGACCTGGCTGCAAACTTATCGTTGCACACCGTCCGGGCTCGCCTGGCGCGTTTCCTGGTGGCGCTGGCAGATCAACCCCCAATCGCAGGCGGGTGGACCCAGGATGAGATCGCTGCCCATGTTGGCACCGTCCGGGATGTGGTCGGGCGCCTTTTGCGCGAATTTGAATCAGAAGGCTTGATCGCTCGCCACCGGGGGAGGATCACCCTGTTGGACAGGTCAAGTTTATCGAAAACTGCCGATGGGACTGGTTGAATAAACCCCATTAGAACCACCCAGTCTCCCCGATATTGTGACTTAAGTCCTATGCTCAAAAGACGAGTTTTAGTAAGATCAAATTAAAGAATGACTGGCATACTCATGACACAAGAAAATCTTCCCATCATCCTTATCGAACGTTGTAACCTTTGTGGGCAATGTGTGGCTTTATGCCCCGAAGACGCCCTGGTCATGACAGAAACCGGACCGGGCTTCAGGGAGCCCAACACCTGCACCTACTGCACAGAATGTGAAGCCATCTGCCCTCAGGGGGCGATCCGGGCGCCGCTCACAGTCACCTGGGAATCTGATTCAAACTAATATTAACTTAATTGGAGGTATCCTTGAGCGAACACATCAATAACATCAGTCGAAGAAAAGAAGCGCTGAAACAAGTCATCCAAAGGCTGCATGCCAGTGAAAGCGTCGAGAACCTGCAAAAGGAATTCGGCGATGCCATCCGTGGTGCCACAGCGGGCGATATCGCCGATGCCGAACGTGCCATGATCAGCGAAGGCGTCTCAGTAAGCGAGATCCAACGCTTGTGCGACCTGCATGTGGCAGTTTTTCGTGAAGCCCTGGATGAGGAACCTGCGCCAGAATCCCTCCCTGGTCATCCAGTGTTCACTTTCCGCATGGAGAACGAGGTCACGATGCGCCTTTTGGAAGCCATGCATGAAACCCTAACGCTCTGGGAAGAAGGAGACGTCTCCGTCCTCGACGCACTGCGAAAGCAAGCCGAAAACCTGGGCGCCATCGAAAAACATTACTCTCGCAAGGAAAATTTGCTTTTCCCCTATCTAGAAAAGAAGGGATTTGAGGGGCCCTCGCAGGTCATGTGGGGGGTGGATAACGAAATCAGAACCCAAATCAAGCAATTTAAGGGGATTATCGCTGATGATGAGGCGGATCCCTCAGAAGCAATCGAGCACTTTACAAAGCTGGCACAGTATATCCGTGAGATGATCTATAAAGAAGAAAAAATTCTCTTCCCAGAAGCCCTGCAGCGCATGACAGAAGCGGAATGGGCTCAGATCCGCCAGGGTGAAGCGGAGATTGGTTATTTCAACGTCCTCCCAAGGGATACCTGGAAACCGTCCGAAAGTGCCTCTCAGGCAGGGCAAGAGAGCCCTGATCTGGAACCGGGAATTGAGACCAAAGAATTGCTATCCCTGTCAACCGGTGCCCTCACCCGCAAGCAAATCGACTTGATGCTGACTCATTTACCAGTGGATGTGACCTTTGTGGATGAAAACGATCGCGTGCGTTACTTCACCCAGGGTAAACAGCGCATCTTCGACCGCGCCCCCGCCATCATCGGACGTGAGGTGACAAAATGCCACCCACCCCAAAGCGTGCATAAAGTACAGATTATCCTGGATGATTTTCGTTCCGGCAAACGCGATGTGGCGGAGTTCTGGATTCAGATGGGGAATAATTTCATCCATATCCGCTACTTCGCCCTGCGGGACGCTGAAGGGCATTATCAGGGCTGTATTGAAGTTTCACAGGAGGTCTCCCATATCCGGGCTTTGGAGGGAGAAAAAAGGCTTTTAGATGATGCTCCGGGTTATGGGGATTGATCGGCACTTTGATAAATAATCAATCAGACCCCTGGGATTCCTGCTTGCGACAATCGCATCAATCGTAGTTGAAATTCCAGGGGTTTATTCTTATTTATAACAAACCAGAAATTCCTATCCACCTCTTGCCAAACGCAAGGTCATAATCTCAAAGGGTCGAAATTCCAGCACAAGGATTTGATCATCATGCGGCAATTCAGTTTGCACCTTTTCAAGCATATCCGTGATGAAAATCCGATCGAAGGGCAGGTTAATTTTCATTTGCACGCGTGTCTTCGTGCCCATCGATTCGTACAAGCGCAGCACAATATCCCCCGAATCAATATCCTCAGCCGGTTTGACCGTTTCTAAAATAATATTCACCTGGTCCAGTTCGAAGAGGGCGCGCGCGGCGGCCTTGCCTGGCAGCATGAGCGGGGCGAGGTTCAATTCATATCCCTGCTGGACCACACCGCTCTCGATGAACGGTGACTCCCAGAAGGTGAAGGAATAGGTGAACTCCTGGTGGCCAAGATCTGCCCTCATATCCGGTGCCAGGGCGGATTTGAGGAGTGACAGGCTGATGGTATGATCCCGCACATCAATCCCATATTTCGAATCGTTCAAAATTGCGAATCCCCGATTGGCTTCAACCAGCGCCGTCCACTTATAATTCGTCACCTCGAACTGGTCTCGATCGATCTCCCGTGAGCCGTGCGTCGGGCGTGGTAAGTGACCAAATTGGATCTCATGCAACGCTTCCCGCACATGATAAGCCACCGGGAAACTTACCTTGAGGAGTTTGTGCCGCTCCTGCCAATCGATCGCTGTATGAAAGTCCATTCGCCGTGAATCCCGCCTCAAGGTGATCGTCTGGGTCATCAGCGAGTAGTTCAACTGACGTTTGACAACCAGCTCACCAAACAAAGGCCCCTTTGCCAAGACCTCAATTGCTGCCTTATCCGATAACTTAACCGGTCTTTGGCGATACATGCTGTCTATATCCCAGGCGTCAAAGGCGCTGGGGATGGGTGCCGCCAGCATGCCGGTGCCGGGCAT
>CAZWDG010000089.1:0-6680 GCA_964633075.1 uncultured Candidatus Brevefilum sp. | reverse complement strand
ATGGTAGATAAAACCATAATAAACAATACTATAATTAAGTTGTCAAAAAAACTTCAATATTCCAAATCTTTTTTAAGTGCTTACACGCTGCTTCAGATAGTTAATGTTCATAAGAGCTGGAGGTAGAAATGAAAAGGTCAAACCTTATGTTAGGATGTGTCGTAACGGCTTTGGCGTTAGCCATGCTGGCGTGTATTGACACGACCAGCCTGATCGATCGTTCTTCGAGAGGGGAAGATGCCGAGTCTGAGACGGGGCAGATCACTGACGAAGAACCTAAAGAGGGCGAGGTATGGCAGGCTGAAGTGGACGAGATCAGGAGGTTGACCCGGGGGCAAAATATCCCCAATCATTTGATCAATCCAGAACAACCAGCGACGGAGGAAGTCTTTGATCCAAATTTACTGCTGACGCCATTAGATCATCTCAGCCTGCAGCCAGGTTACGTCCTGGATTTCGTCTATCGTTATGATGGCATGGGCGGACGTCCCATCATATATGCCCGTGAAGAATCAGCGGCACCCTATGAGAGCTATGAAGCTTATCATCTTGCTCTCAGTGATCCCAGCACTGAGGAAGACCCCCCATTGAGTGATTACCTGCGTTTCATTGAAGCTGACGGCACACCAGAAAGTTATTTTCAGTGGGTCCTGCTGCGCATGATGGGCGGACAGTTTTATCTTTACTGGCATTCCGGTTATGATGATGACGAGATCATCGCCAGCCAGGCACAGCTAGAGGATTTGGTTGGCAGAATGGCCAGCACAGAAACTGGTCAACCGCTCTCGTTAGATCAAAAGCGCCAGGCGCTCAAGATTGACCCCGCGCCCGTTGTAGAGGTTCAAGGTGACACTGCTACCGTGCGCATTGTCTGGTTTACCAAGTGGGGGGGCTTCTATGAAACAACCTACACAATCAGCACATCAACTCCGCACCAGATTATGAACGAGGAAACGAATCAGCTCGTTGAGTATGAATGCGGCATCATGTTTTGATGGATGATAGCGTTCTAAAAATCTTTGCTCAGGTATCAAATTGCCAATTACATAAGGGCACGGCTTGTCTTCGTAAACTCGACACTGCGTGCCGTGTCCCTACCATAGGTGTATATCCTGGATCAATTAAGAATTTGATATGAAATTTTCACGCTATGAAACGGCTGCGGACTTCCTGGAGAGCGTTGGGGAGTGGCTCATTACCAGGGAAACAATCAACAATCTCATCTTGGGCATCAGTGAACGCTTGGTGGCTGATCCTAACGCATACCAAAACCCGTTTTTTGCCTCGGTTAAGGATGAGGCCGGTCGGGTGGTGTTAGCTGCCATCATGACGCCCCCTCATAACCTGATTTTGGCAGGCGACGAGACACTTGGGCAGGGGTATGCCACATTAATTAGCGATTTACAGGATAATCAGATCGATGTTCCTGGCGTGATTGGTCCGGCTGATATCGCCCAAGGATTTATTGAGGTTTGGAGGCGAATGACGCATCAAACTTATAAACTCGAGATGCGCCAAAGGGTGTATGAATTGAGAACGGTAAACATGCCACCTATGCCGCCGGGGCAATTCCGCCTTGCTCATTCGCAAGATATTCCCCAGATTGCTGCTTGGATACAGGCTTTCGAAGCAGAGGCATTGGGAGAAATTCACGAGTTAGATCTTGCCCGAGCAGAAAGACTCGTTGACAGAGGGTATATGTTTGTTTGGAAGAGGGCAGAGGAGATCGTTTCGATGGCGATGAAAACAAGACCCATCTCCCACTCGATCTCCGTTGGAGAGGTTTATACTCCGCCAGAGCGTCGCTGTAAAGGATATGCAACCGCCCTGGTAGCCCAGCTCACCCAACATTTACTGGATATGGGATATCAATTTGTGAACCTTTTTACGGATCAAGCAAACCCGACCTCGAACAGCATTTATCAGAAGCTCGGTTATTTCCCGGTGTGTGATTTCTGGCAGTATACAATTGTAAAATAGGGTGCGATCCGGAGTTTATTCTGAGCACGATAAGTGTGGGGTCAGTTTACACTACCTCATTCTTGTCATCGCGAGGAAGTTTCGACCTTTTTTTGGTCGAAACGACGTGGCGATCTCGATGACAAATGGGAGGTTTGCTGATAAAGCAAAATCGGTAAATGTCGGTTATGGAAAACCAATCCATAAAATACGAGTGAGGGCACGGCATGCCGTGCCCCTACCGCTGATGGATATCTGGATCTATATGGAGCAATGTGTTTATTATGGCAACCAAATCTTTGCAGTATATGGATCCCACCCAGCCTATTCACCACTCACCATTCACGAGAATTGTTTACTTGAGACTACCACGTGCCCTTATGGGCACTCGCAGTGATCGGGTGTGCTTCGCAGACCCAAGCCAATTCCTGGTTCCTAATACCAAATACCAAATACCGAATACCAAGTACCAATTACCAAATACCCAATACCAAATACCCAATTCCTGCCACTCCCCATTCCCAACTCACCATTCACCAGTTAATAAATTTGGTATGATTGAGAGTGGGATCACCTCCATTGCGCCCCCACAAGGATAATCTTTTGTCCCAACCAATTCAGATTCTCCAGGTCATCTTATTTCTCATCCCGATCCTTTCACTGTTTGTGATCGGTGGACTGATCCTGATCAAACCTGTCTGCCTCATCCATCGGCGCTGGTTTTTGGTCGTCTTCTTGCCGCTCTTGATCGCTAATCTATTAGCCATCCTTCAAAATTACTTGATGATTGATGGCAGCGCGGCGATTGATTGGCAATTATGGCTGATCCTGACTGCGGACCTGCTGTTGATCATGGTCATCACTTGGACGTTTCGCGGCTGGTCGGTCTACGGCCTGGACGGAGACAAGGTTCAAGACCTGGTGTTGGGCTATCTCCAAAGTCAGGGGCTGGACTTCGACGTTGATGATGGTGAGATCAGCACCCTGTTCGGACGGATTTCGGATGCCCGGTTGATAAACGTTCATTGGATGGGCAAGGATGTAGTTATCCAGATCGGAGAGCGCTTCAACGAGGTATCGATCAGGACAGGCACACCCAGGGGAGCGTGTTTTCTTAAGGGTGCACTATCAAAAATCCGGTGCGCACAGACAATCTACGCTTTCAAGCGACATGCTGTGGGAATCTTATACATTGTACTGGGGGCCGTTTTTGCTGTTCTGAGCTGGATTTTCTTCTTTGAGCCGAGGATCCTCTTGATCGAATGATCGCAAGCCAATAAATTGATTGGAGGCACGCATGAAATCGAAAAAGTTTTTTAGAGATATTCGCAATCTACCCCGTAATGTATGGGCTGTTAGCCTGACCAGCTTTTTTATGGATATCTCCAGCGAAATGGTCATCAATATTCTGCCGCTCTTTCTTTTTAATGTCCTGGGGATCAAAACCAACATTATTGGGGTTATCGAGGGCATTGCGGAAGCGACAGCCAGCGTCTTGAAGGTCTTCTCAGGCTGGCTTTCGGATAAATTGCGTGGGCGAAAGTGGATCGCGGTGGCAGGCTATGGCATCTCTGCTTTAGCCAAGCCCTTCTTTTATATCGCCGAAAGCTGGGGAATGGTGGCTGGCGTGCGCTGGGCAGATCGGGTTGGGAAGGGCGTTCGTACAGCCCCCAGGGATGCATTGGTGGCAGATTCGATCCAGCCTTCCGAGCGCGGGTTGGCTTTTGGTGTTCACCGTGCTGCGGATACCGGTGGTGCGGTGATCGGGTTGATCATTGCCGCGCTGGTGGTCTGGCTGGCACAATCTAATAACCTGCAATTGGGCAAGGACACCTTTCGCACAGTCGTCCTCATCAGCCTGGTGCCAGCGATCTTGGCGGTTCTCAGCCTGGCGATCGGTGCCAGAGACGTAGAAAAGGGTGGAAAATCAACAGCACCAAAGATCACCTTGAAAGGATTGGGGAAACCCTTCCTGATCTTCTTGTTGATTGTTGGTTTGTTTGATCTGGGTAATTCGTCGGACGCCTTCCTCGTCTTACGGGCACAGGAACGCGGGATGACCGTAATTGGGATACTGCTCATGCTAACCGTGTTCAACCTGGTCTATACGCTGGTTTCCGCACCCGCTGGCGATCTTTCTGACCGGATCGGGCGGCGCAAGGTGATCATCGGCGGCTGGCTGGTGTATGCGTTAATCTACCTGGGATTTGCTCTGGCGCAACGCCCCTGGCATGTCTGGGCTTTATATATTACCTATGGGTTGTATTATGGGTTGGCTTTTGGAACCGCCAAGGCGATGGTGGCGGACCTGGTGGCACCCGAGCTGCTCGGTACCGCTTACGGCACCTATAACGCCATCCTGGGGATCATTGATTTTCCCGCTTCCTTAATCTCCGGCTTGTTGTGGCAGGGGGTTGGCAGATGGCAGGGATTTGGCCCCAGTGCACCCTTCCTGTTTGGAAGTGGGATGGCCCTTCTGGCTGCCGTTTTAATGCTCTTTTGGCGCCCTCAGAGGATGGTTCAAGACGCCGAAAAAATAACTTAGGATATTTTTTATCCAATGGATCTGGAGAAGTTTACATGATCGCAAAAAAAGTCATTGTTGCCGGGCACATTTGCCTGGATGTCATCCCCGACCTGTCCTCTGTACCCGAAGGGCAGTTCAGATCATTGCTGCAACCCGGAAAATTGATCTCTGCCAAGGGTGTGACGGTGAGCACCGGTGGTGTGGTGACTAATACAGGTGTGGCTTTGCACAGGCTGGGTGTGCCGGTCCAATTAATTGGAAAAATTGGCGAGGATCTTTTTGGGAAGGCAATCAAGGAGATCCTGGGGCGAGAATCACCACTCCTCTTTGATGATCTTGTCGTTGATCCAGGTGCTTCCACCAGCTTTACGGTGATTCTGAATCCGCCTGGATTTGATCGCACGTTTATCCATTCGGAAGGGGCGAATGCCATTTTTTATGCCTCCGATCTTCCCAAAGGCACGCTTCAACAAGCTGACCTGTTTCACTTTGGCTATCCCTCATTGATGCGCTCAATTTACCGCTCAGAAGGCGCGGAGTTGGTGTCAATCCTGCAAAAAGCACGCAGGGCAGGGTTGAGCACATCCTTGGATTTTTCACTGCCCGATCCAACCAGTCCGGCTGGCAGGGTGGATTGGCCGACGATTATGGACAACTGTCTCCCCTATGTCGATTTGTTCGTCCCCAGCGCCGAAGAGCTGACTTTTTTGCTGGAACGTGAGAACTATGAGCAAATGAGCACAGATCCAGACCGATCCTTCCCAGACCTGGTGACACCTGACTTCTGCCGGGCGTTGAGCGAGAAGGTGCTGTGCTATGGCCTCAAAGCCGTGTTGATCAAGGTTGGTCATCGCGGGATTTATTTGCGGTCAGCAGGCGCAGAGTCATGGAAGCAGGTCGGGCGGGGGTTGAAAGACCTGGGAAGTAACTGGCACAACCGAGAATTATGGGCACCTGCCTTCGGTGTGAATGTTCGGGGGACCACTGGGGCAGGGGATGCTGCAATCGCCGGTTTTTTAGCGAGTATCCTGCAAGGCAGCGATCCGGAAACGGCGCTGATCATGGCCGCGGCTGCCGGCGCCTGCAGCGTGGAGGGATGGGACTCGACCAGCGCGATAGGGACATGGGAGGAAGTTTTTGCCCGGGTGAAGCAGGGCTGGGCAACCCTGCCCTTAGACCTGGCACCCTATGGCTGGAAAAAATCCCCGTCAAATGAACTCTGGATAAAGGGATGAAAACCAGTATGCCTGCAGGGTTTGGCGCCGTGAAAACGCCCCAGAGATGTGGATAATAAGGGGGAAGTCAGGATGAAATTTCCCAAATTAGTATCATCAATTTTTATTGATCGGAGGAACCGCTTCACCGCAGATGTAAAGCTTAATGGCGGTGATCCTGCTCAAGCCTATGTCCCCACCACAGGTCGTTTGACAGGGGCATTACGGCCGGGAGGTCGTGTCTGGTTAAAGCCAGCGGGTAATCCAGATCGCAAGTTGCCCTATACTTTAGCCTTGACGACCTTGGAAAATGGCGGCTTGTGTTCGGTGAACGCTGCCCTGGCCAATGATCTATTTGTGGAAGCCCTTCGGCTTGGTCGTTTGGAGGCCTTCCCTTACGGGATCGTTGAGAGGGAAGTCGTCTTTGGCCGCAGTCGGCTGGATTTGCGACTATCGGATGGCGCCAATATCTGCTGGGTGGAGGTCAAATCGGTCACCTATGTCCAGGACGGGATCGGGATGTTTCCGGATGCCCCTACTGAGCGAGGCAGAAAACACTTAGTTGAACTGGCTGAATTGTCCCAACAAGGGGAGCGTGTGTGCGCGGTTTTCATTGTGCAACGGGAAGACGCCGCCTGTTTTACCCCTTTTGAAGCAGTTGACCCGGAATTTGCAGCAAGATTAAGACAGGTGTATCAACAGGGCGTAGAAGTGCATGCCTATCGCTGCAAGGTGAATCTAGAAAGTATTACAATTATGGAAAAAATTAGGGTTGCGCTTACTTGAATTTAAAATATAAATAACTTGACTAAACAAGACGAAATGAGATATATTAATTGTAACAATTGTTCTAATTTCCAAGGAAATTACAATGCGTTTTGAGAATCAAATTTTCCATGGTGATTGCGAAGAGATATTAAAGACTTTTCCCGCTGATTATTTTGATTTAATCTTTACTTCACCTCCTTATGCTGATCAAC
>CAZWDG010000088.1:3659-6739 GCA_964633075.1 uncultured Candidatus Brevefilum sp. | reverse complement strand
GGATAGGACGACTAAAATTGAAACTGATAGAATTGATTTTTTGTTGAACATTTTTACTCCTCCTTTTTATTTATTTTAGTTGAATTTGTTTATCAATTTGCATTGTAGGGTATCTCGCTCAATATTCCAAGGGCTTGTATAAGGTTTGTATAAAAACCTGTTTTTTGACCGGAAAAATCTAAATTGATGTATACTCGAGGTGCAATGCCTGATCTTCAACATAGATTAAGAACACATGACCTTGGATTCCTGCAAATCGTTGCAGATTTTTGGGGCTTGGAGCTGCAGGCGCCAGATGCTCGGACAGCCCTGCCACAACTCGTTCGAAAATGCGTTGACCCAGAACTCGTCTTGGAGGTTGTTGAAGCTTTGCCTGCGGATGCGCGTCGGGCTTTAGATGGGCTGATCATGAACGATGGGTGGATGCCGTGGAGCCGATTCACACGTGATTTTGGCCTTTTACGGGATGTCGGTCCTGGCAAACGGGACCGGGAGAAGATCTATCTCGATCCGATTTCAGAGACAGAAATACTCTGGTATCGAGGGTTAATTGGGCGAGACTTTTTGCGCCGAGGGGGTGAACTGCAGGAATGTGCCTACATTCCTGATGATTTATTAGCGCTGATGCCGACGGTTACGCCACCAGGGCCGGAGCCACCTGGACGGGCGGCATCGCCGGGAGAGATTGCGTATATCCTTCCCGTTACAGATCGAATCCTTGATCATACCTGCACCCTGCTGGCAGCTCTGCGGCTTGGCGAGCCCCAACGATCACCATCTGTAAAGTCTTGGTCCCCGCCCTTCGAGGTGGTGCATGCTCTGCTTGCTGCGGTTAAATTGATCACTTCCAGTGAACAGCCTGTCCCAGAAGATGCCCGACCCTTTTTGGAGATGTCGCGCGGTGAAGCCCTGACCTGGCTTGTCCAGGGGTGGCTGAGATCAGCGCTATTTAATGAATTGCACCTTACTCCGGGGATCCTCTGTGAGGGCGCCTGGCACAATGATCCGCTGAAAGCCCGTCAACGGGTTTTAGCCTTTCTTAATGAGGTCCCGGATGGGCTCTGGTGGAATCTGGAGTCGTTCATTCAAGCAATCTACGAACGAGAGCCTGATTTTCAACGTCCTGCGGGTGATTTTGACACCTGGTTGGTGCGAGAGGCAGCCACAGGCGAATCACTGGTGGGCATCGCCCATTGGGACGCTGTGGATGGAGCTCTGGTGCGTTATTTGATCACTGGACCGATGCATTGGCTGGGATTGATGGACCTTGCTTCCCCCAGCGAGGGAGAGTCGGTAACAGCTTTCCGATTTTCTACCTGGGGGGAGAGACTATTATTGGGAAGACCAGTCGATGATCTCCCACCAGAAGATCAACTCATCGAGTCATTCTCAGACGGCGTCCTTAAAGCTGGCATTTACACACCCAGATTGGCGCGCTATCAGGTCTCCCGTTTTTGCCTATGGATAGACGAGGGGGAATCAGATTACACCTATCAGTTAACCCCCGCCTCACTCAGCGCTGCTTCTCAGCAAGGCTTGAAAGTCCCACATTTGGAGAAATTACTAAATAATTACGGCGAGGCACCACCGCCAGCCTTGATCAAGGCGCTTCATCAATGGCATAAGAAGGGCAGCCAGGTGCGGATCCACCCCGGGGTCATTTTACGCGTGGAAACGTCTAAAATCCTCCAGGCATTGCGCAACTCCCCCGCTGGGCGGTTTGTTGGTGAGCCGCTTGGACCTACCTCTGCCCTGATTCATCCCGATGCTGTTGATAAGGTGGCGGCTGCTTTAGCCAGACTGGGGTATCTCAGTGATGTCGATCTAAAAGAGATGGGTTGGGAACCATCCGAATACGAGGGGGATCCGTAATCGATGTCTGATCAACCCTCCCATCCGCGTGACCCTACGGAAACGGTAAGCCCGCGTTGGCCGATCCTGTTGATGATCCTATTTTGGGTCACCCTGTTGTGGGTAGCCTTGGGATGGTCGCGCTTTGGACAAACATTGACCCAGCGTGCGCTCTTTTTGGCATATCTACCCTCAGGGATCTACTGGTATCTTCTCCTGGCAGGTCTTTTATGGGGGCTCGCCGGGCTTCCGCTTATTTGGGGGCTGTTGCGCAGAGCCGGATGGACGCTTAAAGTTCTCTGGGTTATCGCTGTGTTTTACCCCCTGAGTTACTGGATGGAGCGGTTGCTATTGTGGGAAGATCCAACAGGGAGGAACAATTGGCCCTTTATGTCCCTGCTTACCCTCCTGTGGTTTGGACTGGTCATAATGGCATACAGGTCAACCCGTGTCAGGCGTTTTTTTGAGGGAAAAATTTAAAAAGGATTGTGAAAAGACATGAACGAACAGGAGCGAGAGATCAAGTTTTATGTGCAGGATCTCCCTGCACTTACGAAAAAGCTGCAGAGATATGGCGCGGCATTGGTTCGCCCTCGAATATTGGAACGCAACTTGCGGCTGGACACCAACGATAACAGCCTCAGGCGGGGAGGTCGCCTGCTGCGGTTACGGCAAGATGATCGGGCACGGGTTACCTACAAGGAAAATGCGCGCATTGAGGAAGGGGTGATGACACGCACGGAAATCGAGTTCGAGGTGGATGATTTTGAGGTGGCGCTCAGCCTATTTGAGTCATTGGGGTACCAGGTGGTGGTTGTTTATGAAAAATATCGCTGCGAATATAAGTTGGGCGATGTAATGATTATGCTGGACGAACTGCCCTTCGGTGACTTCGTGGAGATTGAAGCCCCAACCAGCTCCCTAATAAAAGATGTCGCCCAATTGCTTGGGCTGAATTGGTCACGAGGGATTGGGACCAATTACCTGGGCTTGATGGAGATCGCAAAGATCCATGCGGGTCTAAGTTTTGATGATTTAACCTTTGACAACTTTCAGGGCATTGCGATTTCACCTGAAGATCTTCAGGTTGAGCCGGCAGATGCCTGAAAGGGTGGATATGAACAACGGGAGGTTGTACCCATGAAAATGATAAAAACGATCGCCCGAGCTTTGGTCCTGGATATGTGCCCTTATCTCAAGGTGGAATCGCACACTGTCCAATTTCCCAA
>CAZWDG010000088.1:0-3559 GCA_964633075.1 uncultured Candidatus Brevefilum sp. | reverse complement strand
TCCTGGATATGTGCCCTTATCTCAAGGTGGAATCGCACACTGTCCAATTTCCCAATGGCAGGGTGGTTGAGGGTTGGCCCTGGTTGATTTCACCGGATTTTATCAATGTTGTGGCGATCACGGAAGCGGGGGAGTACCTTTGTTTCAAGCAGACGAAATATAGCGTTCAAGGGACAAGTCTGGCGCCGGTAGGTGGGTTTATTGAACCCGGTGAGGACCCATTGGTGGCGGCGAAACGAGAATTGTTGGAGGAAACAGGCTATCAAGCCCGTCTTTGGGAGAGTCTGGGTGCATTCGTGGTGGATGGCAACCGGGGGAATGGGAAAGCGCATTTTTTCCTGGCCAGGGAGGCTTACCATGTTGCGGAAATCAACGCGGATGACCTTGAGGAGCAGGAATTGTTGAAACTGTCCCTGGGGGAGGTGGAAGCTGCGGTCCAGCAAGGGGCGTTTAAAGTCTTACCCTGGCAAACGTTGATGGCGTTAGTGTTGCTGCGCAACCATGCATGACCACCATCTCAACCTGGAGTACAGCCTTTAGGCTGCGTTCTTTTTAAATTTCAGAAGGGCTGAAGTCCGCACTCCGGGAGGAGGGAATTTTAAGATCCCCGGGATTTCATGATTGCGTTTCTTGAGAAATGTCTTATTAAAATCCCGGGGATCTGATCAATCTGAGAGGGCTGAAGTCCACACTCCGAATACATCTTATCCAGGAGTACAGCCTTTAGGCTGCGATTTTTTAATTTCAATCGGAAATAAATTCCTCTATCGAGAAGATAGATTACATCGGGTAGAAATTATTTGTCATGTAGGTCGCTTTTCGACTTTAGGCTGCGATAATTAAAATTCAAGACGGGCTAAAGCCCTCACTCCGAATACATCTTATCCTGGAGTGCAGCCTTTAGGCTGTGCTTTGTTTAATTTCAGGAAGTCCATTAAGATCCCCGGGATTTCATGATTGCGTTTCTTGAGAAATGTCTTATTAAAATCCCGGGGATCTGATCCATCTGGATGGGCTAACACTACCATTATAAAGCTTGGTGCAGAGCTCTCACTCAGGGATCTGAGCAGTGTAAGCTTTATGTTGTCTCGCTTCTTTTTCGATCCCGCAGGAAGAAAAAATAATACATCACGATCGAGATCAAATACAGCGTGATGGTACCGATAAAGGGAGGACCAAATCCATACTGAACCTGCAGCCACCCGCTGATGACTGGGCTGAAGGCACGTCCAAAGCTGTTCACCATGCTATCCAGGCTGGCGACCATGGCACGCGATTCTGGATCGACCTGTTCCATGATGAAGGTCTGATACACAGGGGAGCTCATATTCATCAACGTCAGCCGCACATAGTAAGCCAGCGCACTCAAACCAAATAAGGGGGAGAATCCGAGCAGGATCAGGAAGGGGATCGAGAGCCCCTGGGAGAATACGACCATCCTGATTTTGCCAAAACGATCCGCAAAGGCCGGTGCGAGGATCAATCCTATGCCCATCGCCAGCGACCCCCAGGCAAACATGACGCCGATCACCGGATCAGGTTGATGGTGGACATTGCTGAAGAAGATATTCATGAACGGCATGATCAGCCCTGCCCCAATCGAAGTGATAAACAGAGGGAGCAGTAATTTGGTCAGTGTCCTCGGATGTTGCTTAGCAAAAGATAAGGGGGCAAAGGTGGCACGTTCGTTGTGAGGGAGATGGCTCCGTCGCAAAATTAGGCGTGGAATCACAGCCATTATCACCAATATGCCGGCCACACCGATCGACCAGGCATAAGCCGTTGCACTGATCCTGCTGACATCGAAAAAGTCCCCAAACCAGGTTGGTAAATATCCACCGATCCAATCACCGACAGAAAAAGCAGCCATACGCAAGCCAGAGCTGATGCTGAAAAGGTAGGTGCGTTCCATCTCATCGCTGTTTTCCATCAGGAAGGGGCCAACGATCACACTTCCCAAACTTGATCCCAGCCCCATCAGAATGTTCATGATGATCAGCATGCTGACGGAGGGGAAGAGGACCATTAACAGGATCGAAGGGCCAATCACCAAGCTTGCAATGACCAGGGACCACTTCCAGCCGATACGATCAGCCAGGTAACCCATCGGCAAGGCTGCAATCAACACCGTCATGCTGCTGATGGTGGATAGTAGGCCCATCAAGGTTTCATCGTAGCCCAAGCTGCGGAGGAAAAAGTTGAATAAGATGCGATGAATGCCAAAACCAGCACCGTGGATCATGATGCTGATCAGATATTTGCGTGCGTTTGGACTGAAGGCGCGTACTCGTTGAATATAGGTTTTGATAACACCGTTTTCGTTAGCGATCATTTCTTTTTTCAATCTATTTTGATTTATCTCCTGATAAAAATACCTGTAAATTTTGGATGGTTTTATTTACGCCCTCCATCCGTAAGGCATAGCGGCGTTCAGTTTCTGGTGAAACGGTCACCAGGACCAGGCCTGCAAGGCGTAAATTGTCCAGGTGATGAATCACTGTGGGTGGTCGCAGGCGCAGGACCCTTGCTAGCTCGCTGGGGGTACGCGGTCCTTCAAGCAGATAACGTAAAATGCGCAGGCGGGTGGGTTCTGCCAGGGCTTTTAACGCATTGAGTAACTCATCCGGGATGAGCTCGCCAGGAATGAGCGCCATACCCTCGGGCCGCGCACCAAATAAAATGATGCCGGTATCCCTATCCAGGGTGTTAAAAAACACAAATGGAGCTCCCCAAAAGGAGGGTGCCAGAATTAACTTGGAGATACCTGAGATCCAGTCCATGCGGACCCCAGCTGACAGCTCTTCCAGCAGGGATAATGGGTCCATCTGTGACGCCAAGACCTGCGCATCCTCAAGGGCTCTTGCCTGGGCAGGGATGATCCGCAGTTCCTCCTCCTGGTAGAAATTTTCGACATAAGCTTCCAGGGCTGGACAAAGCTTCTCCCCAAAGGCTTGCCGATCAGACCAGGCATCGAAGGTAGCTCGAATTCTCCCCTGGGTCAACCGGTTTGACCTGGCGTAGTGTTCTTTGATGCGTGCTTCAACGCTGGCTGTCAGGCGTTGTTTGCCATCGAGGGAGGATAAAAATTCTTTGTATGCCAGGGTCTCCTCATCTTGTTTTGGACCAAACACCAATGACGGCAGGCGATCTTCTGGTGGGAGCGCTTTTAGCGCATCCAATACCGCTGTTGCGTTTTTAGGTTCGGGTAAACTGTAGATAAAGGGCAGGGGAACAAGGATGAATTTTTGAGCCTGTTCCAGGAAATCCCGCAACGCAATCGGCAGTCTCGATCGGACACCCGCAGCCCAGGATGGGCGTAAGCCGAACTCATCCGGACGGTGAAGGATAAAGAGACTGACAAACAGATCATAGGCACTGCCTTTGTCCCAAATAATTCTTGGTCCTTGAGTCATTAAATTTCCTCACAAACTCACCACTTGATAATGTTTGGTCGTTACTTGCTTTTTCACAGGCCTATCGTTTTAGCTATTTTGATAGGTTTAAAGGATCCTTCGCCAGTGAAAGCGTTGTATACGATAATATTAGATAATTACCTAAC
>CAZWDG010000087.1:0-6945 GCA_964633075.1 uncultured Candidatus Brevefilum sp. | reverse complement strand
ACTTGATGCTTATCCCTATCGATCACATTCATAAGATGGAAGAAGATAGTCTGAGAATCCTTCTCATGGATAAGGATCGCCGATTTGCACCTTTCCCACCCGCCAGCGAAAGTAGTTATCTGCCCAACCCGCCTTCCTTAAAGGCTTACACTGATTGCTGTAACGAGTTTTGGTGGGTTTCCCCGTATGTGGCCAAAGGTTTAGCTCGGGGGCAGATCCTGTTTGCCAAGCACATGCTGGATGGCTACCTGCGGGCGGAGCTGATTAAAATGCTGACCTGGCTGTTTGGGATAAGAACAAACTTCCAGCGCAACCCCGGTAAGGTGGGGGCACACTTCAAAGAGGTTCTGTCGCATGAGCAGTGGGCACAATTGCTGGCGACTTATTCGCCAGCCGAGATCGACGCCACCTGGGATGCCCTTTTCACGATGGGGGCGTTGTTTCGTGACTGTGCACAAGAGGTGGCGAGAGCTTTTGACTTCACTTACCCTGAGGAAGATGATAAACGCGTGAGCAAGTATTTACTGGCGATCCGCGGAATGGAAGGTTTGTGAATAGTTCGTTGGCTGTGAATGGTTAATATGGGTATTTGGGACTCGGTATTTGGTATTTGGTAATTGGTATTCGGTATTGGGTATTCGGTATTGGGGATTTGGGTTTGGGAATCAAGAGTCTATTGAACTGCGGATGTAATTCCTTTCCTGTAGTGAAGTGGAATAGGTTCAACGTACCAATCAAAAAGCATCAGAAGGGAGCACACCGATTTCTGTCCTGAATCCTCTGGGCGTGAGGGTTGTGCGCGCCAACTGATGCTTTGTCATGTAAGTTTTGAGGATTTAACGAAGTAAAAGGGCACGGCAAGGTATATCATCATACCCGATACTTAAAGCGTGCCCTGATATCTAATCTCGCTTTTCGCTTGCTAAATTAATTTTTGGTTGCTACTTAGGCAATCCTGCTGCTGAAGAGTGGGGGGGGGGGCGACTTCGCTGCCAAACCCTACCCCCCAATTTCCATACAGGCTGAGTAGTTATAATTTTAGTAAGGCAGCCGGTTGTCGAAGGACTGGAGGGCTTTCATATAATTGGCACGCTCGAAAGCGGCGGGGTTTGCCACATTCTTCTGGCTCATGCTGCCGCACATCCCCTCAACTGACTCATACCCATAAGCTGACATCCACAGTGACATCTCTGCCAGCATATCCTTCGCCCGTTCCACACCGTTTGCCACAAATTCTGAGGCAACCATGGCCACATTGGCACCAGCCAGGATGGCTTTGACCAGGTCAAGCCCGGTGTGTACGCCAGTTGTCAGCGCCAAATCAGCATCCACCCGATCATATAAGATCGCCATCCAGCGCAGGGGAAGGAGCAACTCGGCCGAAGTCGAGAGATGCAGGGTGGAATCGACTTCCAAATTCTCAATATCCAAATCCGGTTGGATGAAGCGGTTGAACAAAACAAAACCATCTGCACCGGCATCGGTCAATCGATGGACCAAATTGGGGAGTGCTGAAAAGAAGGGGCTAAGTTTGACCGCTACCGGGATATCCACACTGCCGCAAACAGCCTTAACCAGCTCGACAAAATTATCCTCGAGTTGACTGGCGGTGATACTCGGGTCAGTTGGGATGTAATAGGTATTCAATTCCAGGGCATCAGCACCGGTTTGTGCCATTTTCTTTGCGTATTCTACCCAGCCAGAGTTCGAAACGCCGTTCAAACTGGCAATTACTGGGATCTCCACAGCTTCTTTGTTCTGTTGGATTTGCTCCAGATATTGTTCGGGGCCCACATTGTACCGATCCAAATCAGGGAAATAGTCCAAGGCTTCCGGGAATTGTTCAGTACCTCGTTCCATAAAATAATTAAATGCCAGGCTGTCATGGGTGATCTGCTCTTCGAAGAGCGAATACATCACCACAGCGCTGATCCCAGCGTCTTCCATTTTTTTGACGGTTGAGGTTCTTTTGGAAAGGGCTGAGGCAGAAGCCACCAAGGGATTCTTGAGCTCAAGTCCTAGGTATTTTGTTTTTAGATCAGTCATTTTTCCTCCAATGGATTCTCGTTTGATGACAATGCTGTCACTTTTATAAATAATGGTGATGAACGGGCGCTCACCACCACTATTATACTTACCTATTTCACCAGATTCAAAATTTACTCGTTTGAATCGGATTTGGTGTAATGCATGTCTGCCATTTGCTGGTAAAGATTCCAACGGGTGGCGGCATCACGCTTGGCTTTGGCCATCAGCATCTCCGCTCGGTCCTCGTTGCTCTGCAAAAGCATCCGATAGCGGGTTTCGTTATAGGCGTACTCTTCCACCGGCACGGTTGGTTCCTTTGCGTCAATAACCAGGGGATTTTGACCCTGGGCACCAAGCTCAGGGTTATAGCGGAATAGAGGCCATACGCCCGCTTTAACAGCCAGATCTTGTTGTTGGAGACCAAGTTTCATCGTAATGCCATGGGCAATGCAGTGCGCATAAGCAATGATCAAGGACGGGCCTTCATAGGCTTCAGCTTCGCGGATGGCCTGCAGTGTCTGGCGGTCGCTGGCGCCCATGGCCACACGGGCAACGTAAACATAGCCATAGGACATTGCCATCATGCCAAGATCCTTCTTGGGCAGATCCTTGCCATTGGCTGCAAATTTCGCCACCGCTGCGCGTGGGGTTGACTTGGAGGATTGACCACCGGTATTGGAATAGACCTCAGTATCGAGGACGAGCACGTTGACATCCCGCCCAGAAGCGAGGACATGGTCCAGTCCGCCGTAGCCGATATCATAAGCCCAGCCGTCACCGCCAAAGATCCACACACTCTTGCGCACGAGGTAATCAGCAATGGAAAGCAGATTTCGGGCTGTGGGGGAATCCAACTTTTGAAGTTTTTCCTTGAGCTGTGCCACACGCTTGCGTTGAGCATCCAGTTCCTCTTCGGTCTTCTGGCTGGCATTGATGATGGCATCCGCCAATTCCTTGCCAACATCCTCTGAAAGTTTTGTCAGGAGTTCCTTGCCATATTCGATAAATTTATCGATCGTCAGGCGCATCCCCAAGCCGAATTCGGCATTATCTTCGAACAAAGAGTTCGACCATGCCGGTCCACGTCCATCCGCGTTGAAGGTGTAGGGCGTGGTGGGCAGGTTCGCACCGTAGATGGAAGAACAGCCTGTGGCATTGGCGACCACCATGCGGTCACCAAATAATTGGGTCACCAGCCTGACATAGGGGGTCTCACCGCAGCCGGCACAGGCGCCCGAGAACTCAAAAAGCGGTTCTAGCAGTTGGGAATTTTTCACTGTGTTGGGTGTGAAGCTCTTTCGATCTGGATAGGGAATCGAGGTAAAGAAGCGCCAGTTTTCAGCTTCCTGTTCACGGATTGGGGGTTGGGGCATCATGTTGATGGCTTTACGGCTGGGGTCCTCGCGATCTTTGGCGGGACAGTTCTCGACACACAGACCACAACCTGTGCAGTCTTCCGGAGCAATCTGGACAGTGAAAGACCAGCCATCGCGAAATTCACGGAATTTTGCATCGGTATGCTTGAAGGCCGCTGGTGCGTCCTCAAGGTAGGCATTTTCATAGACCTTGGTGCGGATCGAGGCATGAGGACAGACAAAAGCGCACTTTCCGCATTGGATGCACAGATCAGGATTCCAAACGGGGATCTCAAGCGCGACATTGCGCTTCTCCCACTGGGTTGTACCCGTGGGGAAGGTGCCATCCACAGGCATCTCACTCACCAGGACCTCATCACCACGCCGATCAATGATCTTTCCGAGTACCTCGCGCACGTATTCCGGCGCCGCATCAGGAACGGGCGGGAGCATGGGAATGTCACTGGTAACAGACTCGGGCACAGTTACTTTGTACATATTTTCGAGCGCACTATCAACCGCAGCGTAATTTTGCTTGACAACAGCTTCACCCCGCTTGCCATAAGTCTTCTTGATGGATCGCTTAATCTCATCAATAGCCTGGTCCTTGGGGAGAATACCGCTGATGGCAAAGAAACAGGTCTGCATGATCGTGTTGATGCGTTGTCCCATATTGGTTTTCCTGGCGACATCATAGGCATCGATAATATAAAATTGGAGGTTTTTCTTGATCAGTGCTTCTTGCACTTTTCTGGGTAGGTGATCCCAAATTTCATCGGGACCGAAAATGCTGTTGAGTAAGAAAATGCCGTTCGGACGCAGGAATTTGAGCATGTCATATTTTTCTATGAAGCTGAATTGATGACATGCCAGGAAGTTTGCCTCGCCCTCAGCGATCAAGTAGGGCGCGCGGATGGGATCAGGACCGAAACGCAGGTGGGAAACCGTGACCGCGCCGGATTTCTTTGAGTCATATTGGAAGTAGCCCTGGGCATAGTTCTTGGTTTCCTCACCAATGATCTTGATGGAGTTTTTATTGGCACCCACGGTGCCATCGGCACCCAGGCCAAAAAACATCGCCTGGACAACATCCTCGCCAAGGATCTCGAAGGTGGGATCCCAGTCGAGGTTGGTATGGGAGACATCATCATAAATACCGACGGTGAAGTGATTCTTGGGGACATCCTTGCACATCTCGTCGAACACACCCTTGACCATGGCAGGAGTAAATTCCTTGGAGGAGAGACCATAGCGTCCACCGATCACTTTAGGCATGGTTTCAAAGGGTGCGATGCCCAGTTCCATACCCTCTTTGACGGCGTTGACGACATCCAGATAAAGCGGTTCGCCGCCAGCGCCAGGCTCTTTCGTCCGATCGAGCGTGGCAATGACCTTGACGGTGCCGGGAAGGGCTTCCATGAGATGCTGGGTGGAGAAGGGACGATAAAGGCGGACCGATATCACACCGACTTTTTCACCAGCCTTAACCAGCGCTTTGGCCGTTTCTTCAGCGGTCTCTGTCCCGGAGGCCATCAAGATAATTACTCGCTCAGCATCCGGTGCACCGATATAATCGAAGAGATGATAGGTCCGCCCTACCTGTTCAGCAAAAGCATCCATTACTTGCTGAACGATCTCAGGAGTCTTTTCATAGAAGGGATTAACGGTCTCACGACCCTGGAAGAAGACATCCGGATTCTGGGCTGTACCACGCAGGACTGGATGATCAGGAGAGAGCGCTCGGGCACGGTGTTGAGCGACTGAGTCCTCATCGATCAGGGCGCGCATATCGTCCTCGTCCAGGCGTTCAATCCTGGTGATCTCATGTGAGCTGCGGAAGCCATCAAAGAAGTGCAGGAAGGGTACTCGACTGCGCAGTGAGGCAGCCTGGGCGATCAATGTCATATCCTGGGCTTGTTGTACAGAACCGCTGGCAAGCAGGGCAAAACCAGTGGCGCGCACAGCGGTGATATCTGAATGATCACCAAATATAGAGAGCGCTTGCGCTGCGACAGAACGGGCGCTGACATTGAACACAGTAGGTGTCAGCTCACCAGCAATTTTGTACATATTGGGGATCATCAAGAGCAAGCCTTGCGAAGCGGTAAAGGTGGTGGTCAACCCACCTGCCTGCAGTGCACCGTGTACCGCACCGGCTGCACCACCTTCGGATTGCATTTCTGTCACACTTGGGACAGTCCCCCAAATATTTGGGATTCCTTCCGCAGCCCAGGCATCAGCGTACTCACCCATACCAGATGAAGGGGTGATCGGGTAGATCGCGACGATCTCATTCAACCGATACGCAACCCATGCCGTGGCCTCGTTGGCATCCGTCATTATCATTTGACGTTTCATGAACAATACTCCTTTAATTGACAATTAATTACATACATAAATCATTTAAGAACAAGGATGCTGTCAGTGTGTGTGTACAGTATTCCGTTCTAATCCAAAAGTTAAGTATAACCCGATTCTACTGAAGGATGAGGTTATTTATTTCACATTCACCAAAGCAACCTGTCATATTTCTTGCTGAGGGTGTTCATTGGACGAAAATTTAAAAAAGTATGGTCAAATCTCATCAATGGGAAGAGCTCTGATCAATTTCTAGGTAAGGTTGTGCTAGAAGAAGAGCCGCCAGGCTTTTCCCATCTTGAATTTCACCTGCGAGTGCTTTTTGATAAGCTTCGGCAATCGGTATGGTGACAACCTTCAAAAATTCGTCCTCATCGGGATCCAGAGGGGCTTCGTACAATCCTTTTGCCAGGAAAATGGTCATGTATTCATCGGTGTAGCCTGGTGCGAGATAAAATCCACCCAAGGGGATCATTTCGGAGGCAGCCATGCCAATCTCCTCACGAATCTCACGTTTGGCACTGGTTAGGGGGCTTTCACCCGGGTCTAAGACCCCGGCTGGCAATTCAAGAAGCGTGCTACCCGAACCAATGCGGTGCTGAGTGACAAAATAGATGTTGCCCTGTGCATCAACCGGCAGGATGGTGATTGAATCACCATGCTCAACCAAATCGTAGGCACGTTCTCTTCCATCTGGCAGCCGCACATGAATCTTGGAAACATCAAAGACATGGCCATGGTATTGCTTCTCGCGACCTAATTCACTGATAGACATCCTTCTCCTTCGTTTTGGTGTAAAAATTGATAACAAAAGCTGCGCTTTTTATCGTTCTAAAGCGCAGCAGAATCGTCAGGCTGGATCACAGGTTAAAGGTCAACCTCATCAAGGGATTTGCAGGGTTTGGCCTTCGATCAGTGTATAGGGCTCTTCCAGCTTATTTGCTGCGATGATGGCTTCTGGCGAAACATCACCGTATTCGCAGGCAATCGTGTAGATTGTATCACCTGAGACAACCGTGTGGGTTGTTGGGTGAGGTAAGACAGCACGGCTTTCCCCCGGCCAGGAGCCAGTTTCAGGCATCTGCAGGACATCGCCTGGAGATAAGAGATTATCTCCGAGATTATTGAGTTCAAGAATGTCGTTGGGGTTCATATCAAAACGCCGCGCCAAGCAGTAAATATATTCACCCTCTTTGAGCTGTCT
>CAZWDG010000086.1:0-7014 GCA_964633075.1 uncultured Candidatus Brevefilum sp. | reverse complement strand
GATGACCCACTGTAAATAAAATCAAATTTGACAGCTCATTTGGGATCACAACTGACGCGAAAACCATATCCCTATTAATGTTATAATGACTCAATCAAGCAAAAATAACTGATTTCTACAAAATTATTGGAGGTTTGAGTGAAAATAGCATTTATAACTGATGACGGGAAAACCATCAGTCAACATTTTGGCCGTGCTGCTTATTACCTTGTAGTAGAACTGGCGAACAGTCATCCCATCAATCGGGAATTACGTGATAAATTAGGACATACGCAGTTTGTGAAAAAAGAGGAAGAATCTGACCACAGCCTTGGAAGCGGTATTGATGCTGCCTCCCACCGCAAACATGACAGTATGGCGGATGCCATTCGTGATTGTGAAGTTTTAATTTGTGGCGGGATGGGCCGAGGGGCTTATCAAAGCATGGAAATTTTTGGGATCAAGCCCGTCGTGACAGACATTGTCGACATTGATCAAGCCCTGCAAGCTTATACAGCAGGAGATTTGAAAGACCACATCGAAAAATTACATTAATTGAGGAGAAATCCTCTTGTTAATTTGTTCCCCAACGCCACATAAGAGAGATCAAAATGACCAGCGCTGGGGATTTAGTTAATTAGCTGAATTGCCTACAGGAGAAATCCTGGTAGCGAAAATAGATGCGAGGATCTCCTCAAAAGAAAGGTTTTTTCTTATGTTTGAATTACCAGAATACATCAATCTCGCTGGTCAAATGAATCAATATCTACTGAGGAAAAAGATTAAAACAGGCAATTTAGGTAACTCTCCCCATAAATTTGTCTGGTATAACCGATCCAATGCGGAATTTACAGCTCTCGTGACAGGCAAACAGGTTGGAGAGGCATTTGTCAGAGGACGATGGCTGTTCATACCTTTGGATGAGGAGTTGATTCTGCTTTTAGGAGAATGTGGCGGGAAAATGTTATACCATCCAGCAGGCGCGAAGCTACCAGCAAAATATCACTTGTTTATTCATTTTGAAGATGATTCATTCTTCACTGCAACCACCCAAATGTGGGGGGCAATGGAATTACATGAAAAGGATAAGGTGTGGGAGCGTGAATACATCAAAGGAATGCGTCCTACACCTGTCGATGCAGCATTTACTTTGGATTATTTTCTGAATCTGATGAATGAAATCACCCTAAAAAAGAAGTACAGCGCAAAAGCTTTACTGACCCAGGAACAGCTTATACCCGGATTAGGCAATGCATCCGCGCAGGACATCTTGTTCAATGCGGGCCTTGATCCAAGATGTGATCTCTCCGTCCTGGATTGTTCCTCACGAGAAAAATTTTATACTGCCATCCTGGAGACTGTACAGGCAATCACTATTGCTGGAGGGCGCAATGATGAAGTAAATCTGCTTGGTGAAAATGGTGGCTATGTCCGTTTAATGGATAAAAATGCCCTTGGCGCCCCCTGCCCCCGATGCGGCGAATCGATTCAAAAAATCTCCTATCTCGGTGGGGCATGTTATTTTTGTGCACATTGCCAGACAAATGCCTCAATTACTGAAAACTAAATTATTATAAAAGGCGTCCAACATATTTATGGATATAAATCCTATGATCCTTAGCAGATGGTAAAATACAATCAAGTCTATTGACGAAAGTCTGCGAATGACTATTCCTTCAAAAGATTTGATTGACGAATTCTATGACAACTGAGATTATTCTTCCCGAGGAACATTCAGAGGGTCGTTCACTCCAGACTCGGGTTCAACGCGCTCATAATAAAAATCCCGTTGTGTCCTATCTGGCAAGTTTGGGCAGCAAAGACAGCCGGCGCGTTCAGAAAACTGCACTGGACCAAATCGCATCGGCATTATCAAGCGGTACAATCGACGATTGTCTGCAATTTCCTTGGGAGCAACTGAATTACGGTACCGTATCCGCAATTAAGGCCTGGCTTGATTCAAAGTATGCACCAGCCACAGTCAACCGCTACTTATGTGCTGTTCGCAGGGTGATCAAGGAGGCGTGGCGGCATCATTTAATCACTGCAGAGGAATACCAGCGTGCCACGGATGTTCAATCTGTATCCGCTCAGCGTTTACCCACAGGGCGAGAGCTTGAAAATGATGAGATCCGCCACCTGATCGAGGTTTGCTTGCAGGATGAGAATAACCCCACGCTTGGCATACGTGATGCCGCCATTATCAGCCTAATGTACTCCTCCGGTCTCAGGCGAGCTGAGGTCGTAAAACTTGACCTTGAGGATTTAGATTTGACGCACAGCGAATTACATGTGATTGGCAAACGCAATAAAGAGCGTAAGGCATTCTTGGCCCAAGGCGCGATCAGAGCCATCCAAAAGTGGATTGAATTGCGCGGCACTGAACCAGGCCCCCTATTTTATTCAGTCAATAAAGGGGGGAATATTGTCCGCTATCGTCGTAATCGACTTTTGGGGGATTTAAAACAATCCGAACTTTCCTCAAAACACATCGTTGCTCGATTAAGCGATCAAACCATCTATCATTTAATCGATAGACGCGCCATGCAAGCCGGTTTGATTAAGAAGACGACCCCACACGACATGCGCCGAACCTTCGTCAGTGATTTATTGGATGTGGGAGTCGATCTTGCCACGGTATCCAGAATGGCCGGACACGAGGACACCAACACCACCAAACGCTATGATCGGCGCTCTTCCAGGGTGATGCAAGAAGCCGCAGAAAAGTTGAATGTCCCTTATCCTGAAGATTAATGCCTCCAATTTAATCTTCTGTAATTTGGAGGGCATTTATTAATAGAAAATCAAAGAAGTTACATCTTTACACACCCCCCAATTCCCATGCAGGCTAAGTAGTTACAAATATTTATAATTAAATCGTAGGAGCAACGCACGAAGTGTCTGGTCTACGACGACAAGCGTTACCCCTACCTCCCGTAAAATGATCGTTTCACAATGTTATTCAACGCCCTCAGTCTTAATCTCTTGACAACTGTCAATAAGGATGCTATGATTTTACCATCCGTTAACCATCTATTTGGATGGTAATTAGAAGTCAAGGAGCATCCTGATGTCTGATACAGAAAAAATTACAGTTAATCTTGGCAGTGTCGATTTGGGCAGAATAGACCTTCTCGTCCAAGAGGGCTTCTATTCCAGTCGAGCAGATTTCATCCGGACTGCCATTCGGAATCAATTAGAACGCCAGAAGACCGCAGTGGATTCCATCACCACCCGCAAATCCATGGTCATCGGTACATTAACCTATAATCGTAATGAATTAGAGAAAAAACGTGAGGATAACCAGATGATTAATGTTAAGGTGATTGGTCTTTTTATCCTTGCCGATGACATCACCCCAGAACTTGCTCTGGACACGATCCAATCTGTGACTGTTCGAGGGGTTTTTAAAGCCCCTGATGATGTTAAAGAAGCCCTTTCAGAACGATTACACTAACCGATCAATATTTTTCGTTCTTAGCAAAATAACAAAAAAGGAAAGTCTAAATATTATGATGAATATCTGTTCGGATTACTTTGCAGAGGGTTATGGCGAAAATGTGATTTTCGATAGGGATCGTGTTGGTATTACTTGGGCACAGTATCAGCATATGTATATGAATTTTTATGTCTATCAATATGTCACTGGAATATCCGCCGCACATGCATTGGCTAAGTGCGTTCTCGAAGGCGGACAGACAGAAGTCGATTTATATCTGGATTTTCTTAAGGCTGGTGGATCTGTTTATCCCCTCGATGCATTAGCGACGGCTGGTGTAGATATGACCAGTTCTGAGCCGGTTAATCAGGCATTTGAGTTCATGGCGAAATATATTGATCAATTGGAATCGCTTGTGAATGATCGCAGTGATTAATTTCGCAAAAAAAAATAGGTCGAACAAATACCTCTTTCTGATTTCTCGACAAAAACAAGAATGCTTACCACAGGATTCCTGTTAATCGGCAGGATAAATCCCAGAGTGCCGCTGCTAATCTCGCATTTTCAGATTTCTTACTTGGTTGTTTAGGGGCGGAATCTTTATAATAGATTCCTTTTGATCTATCAATCTCTTCTTTCCCAGCCAAAAATAACAGGGTTCGCACAGGGACTTCGGGGGAAGTCCCTTTTTTCCTGCGATTTCGCCAGACCCAATGAGAAATCCCTCGATCCCCCTTGGAGGCAATTGGGGTATTAACCAAGCCAGGGTCAACAGCAAAGGCTGTGACATTTTGATATCTTCGATTGATCTCATGGGTGAAAAGAACATTGCATAATTTGGAGCGTTTGTAAGCCAATAATCCAAAATATGGCCAGGGATCAGCAATCCGGTTGAGGTTTAATGGTGTGGTGAAGTGGGAATATGAGCTGACGATCAACACCCGTCCATCATCAGCGTGCATTAATAGTGGGAGTAATTCATGAGTCAGCAAAAAAGGCGCCAGATGATTGACTGCAAATGTCGCCTCGATGCCGTCTTCAGTCCTATGCTTCCTCTCCATATACATCCCCGCATTATTCACCAACACATCGACTTTTTCGATTCCATTTTGTGCTAGTAAGGAGGATATATTTTTCGCTAAAGTTCGAACCTGAGCTTGGCTGGCTAGATCCGCCAGAAGATAATAGAGTTTACCCTCTGGAAAATCCATGAGTATTTCTTGTTTCGCCTTTTGATTACGCTGCTGGGAGCGCCCTACGCCCAGCACGAACGCCCCTGCTGCAACAAAGGCATGCACAGCAGCCAAGCCAATCCCCGAAGTTCCCCCTGTGACAATGATCGTTTTTTCAGTCAACCTATCCATTTTTCCGCCTTGCCAACTCAAGTAAAATTCTCTTATGATGTTGAAATAACAAGCAGATTATAATACTGAATATCATGAAGCGATAAGAGAAGATGACTATGGAAGACATTTACACAATGATAACAGGGGCAATGGGTGGCATTGGCAGCGCTTTTGCACTCGAATGCGCTCGTCGTGGTCGAAATTTACTTCTCGTTGATATTCACGCGCAGGCTGATGACTTGATCAGCTTTTTACTTGACCAATCCCAGGTGAAAATTAAGTATCACCCATGTGATTTATCCGATCAAAGCGATCGAGCTGAGCTAATCTCTTTACTCAATCAGCAACAAGTTAAGCTGAATGGTTTGATCAATGTGGTGGGAAAGGAAATTGAGGGTGCCTTCATCGATAGATCGCGCCAGGAAATTCTGCACCTGATTCATTTGAACATCGAAGCCTTGACTGATTTATCTCTGGCGGCTTTAAAATTACGAGAGGTTAGCCAGCGATTTTTGTTAGTTAATGTGGCATCACTGGCGGGATTCTTTCCCATGCCTTATAAATCTCTCTATGCCTCTACCAAACGGTTCATTATCAATTTTTCTCTCGGATTGAGGGAAGAAATCCGCGAGTTTGGAAATGTTACCGTCCTCTGTCCGAGCGGCTTACCTACAACCCCAGAATCCATGCGTAAAATCTTCATCCAGGGTTTCTGGGGGAAAATCACAGCCCAAGAGACTAACAAGGTTGTCAGCCGGACAATGGATAAAGTTCAGCGAAATGTTCCCATTTACATACCTGGGTTTTCTAATAAACTCATCGCTTGGTTTGCCAATCTTCTACCTGAGCCTTGGATTGCCGCTTATTTGAGAAAGCGTTGGGGAGAAAAACAGGCACACCTTGATCTTTGGCGGATTGTTGATAAAAATCATCAGCCTCAATGATCCTTAACGTCACAAACTCGCATTAAGAATCAAGCGCGCAATCTACAAGTATAATCATTAATATCTTTGACAATGATCGTGATGTTTAGATATCAGGTCCATTCAATGGATCTATTCTCAATAAAAAGGATTAACACATGGAACCATTACTCTTGTTTTTTGTCATTTTTGTTATATTTATGTCTGTTTGGATCGTGGTTTTGCTGATCAGCCGCTCAATCAGTAAGAAAAGATTAAGCAAGTTTAAGATTTATCTTCAAGAGAATTTTCCACAGATCGACCTTCAAACACAAGAGATTTTAATTGCCAGGCAAAAAAGCAAACAATTCCGTCCGGATATCCTGTTACTCATCGATGAAACTCAGAAAGAGATCATCTTAATCACAGAAGCCGAAGATACAGGAATAACCGATCATCGTTATGCTTATGACGATTTATCCGCAGTTAATTCAACCCATCAGATCATCAGTCGTGGATTTTTTCCAAAGACCTACAGTTATGAAGAAACATTAAGCCTGGATTTCAAAGAGGGTGGATCATTTAATTTAATTTTGGAGAATATATCCAATAAAAAAGGCGACGATCAAGGCGCAAAAGTGGTTAAAGAGATGCTTGCTGTTTGGCATAAGAGACTGAATGAAATCATGAATACCTAAACAATAATCTTGGCAATGCTTTGAAATGAGGGCGTGAATGCAACCAGAAACCCATTATTATGACCGTCTGATAAAGAGTGAAGATCTTAATCATCATCGGACATTGTTCGCTGGAAGATGTGCAGAGTGGTTTGTGGAAGCAGGTTTTATCGCAGCGGCAAGGGTCCTTCCTGCAGAAAATATTGTCTGCGTCAAGATTCATGGGCTTTCTTTTACAAGCCCATTGCATGCTGGTGATATCGCCCACTTTGAAAGCAAAATCATTCATACTGGTCGTACTTCATTGAAGGTTTATGTCACCCTTAAACCACGCCGTGCTGAAGTGCCAATTGTTAGTGGGTTTATTACCTTTGTTCATGTCAACGAAAAAGGCTGTGCAATCCCACATCATTTGTCTCTTGAGCTAACTGACCTAGAAGATCTTGAGTTGAATAATCAAGCAGGGGCACCATAATGACCAAAGATTTTTCCACTTGGGAATAGTATAGTCTAGAAAATTCCAATAGCATCCCAAGAAAGTAGATGACCGCATCTAACTGATATTTACAATTTTCCTTTTTCCATTACCAGTATCTGAAGGCGTTATGAAGTAATCAAGAAAAATCGGGAAAATTGCTAAAAAATTCGATGCTCTAATTAATCCATGATAT
>CAZWDG010000085.1:0-7091 GCA_964633075.1 uncultured Candidatus Brevefilum sp. | reverse complement strand
TATACTGTACCTATCTGTTAGTCTTAAGCTCAGTTTATAAGGTGATTGATCAAACCTGATAAACAACGGGCATCCTTGAGTAAATTGGTTAAAAATTAATCAGCTTACCAAGTCGTAAGCTGATCATGAATTATTTGGTATAAAGTAATCCCCTGCCCTCTTTACACCAATTACTCTGCTTTCTCAAAGACAACCTGTAAATACCCCAATGAGTTGAGTAATCGCTCCAGATAGACTTCAGCATTGACTTGAGCTTGTTCCAGAATCCCATCTTCAATCGCTGCATTCAAGATTTCTTGCTCTGCCACCTGGCGCGCATTGGTTTCAAGATCACGATCACTTTTCCGTAATAAACCCGTATCGCGATCATAAACATAGGATTCGTCGTTGTTAAGTGTTGCGACAAAGACCTCAGCATCCGGAAGAGAAACAAACAAGGTTCCATCTTTAAGATACAAATCTTGTGACTCAAGTTTGGATAAATCCACCCCTGCGATCACAAAACCATGCGCCACAAACAGCAGACGATCACCAAATAAAGGTCCCAATACACCTTGATTGATCTCAGCCGTAATCACTTTTTCCACGGTATACTGGATTGTTTCTAACCTTGCCAGCGATTGGACTTCTCGGATGATGGTCACTGGATCGGGGATCACCGTCGGCGTTGGGTTGAGTAGTTTTGAAACCTGGGTGCTGATCGTTTGATTGACACTCTGGATGGGGGATAAGGCTGTTTGGAAAGCCTGGTTGATCGTAATGGCAAAGAAAACCACCGCACCGATGATTGTTACCAGCAAAACGATCAGTAAAATCGACACCAGGTTTAAACTTGATTTTGGTTTTTCCATATCACTTTCTTTCTATTCCAGACTGAAATGATATACTGTTACGCTTACTGATCCTACTCTGAACGAAAACAAAATAAAGAAACAATGTGTAATCCAATCAGGATTATATGTCGCGTTGATATACCCGGTGATTCTTATAAAACTGAACCCCGAGATTCATAAGCTCCTTACGCATTTGGACAGCTGTTTCTGCCACCTGGGTTAGCTCAGAGTGGATAAATTGTCCATGCCGGTGCATAGCCTTCTCTAACTCAACGTACATGAGGGCGTTTCCACCCAACCCCTGATATTCCGGCAGAACACCCACCCCATTGAAGGAAATCCAGTTGGTTCGTTTGGTTTCCAACAACAATCTCAAGATGGCGAGAGGTCCCAATTTTCCACAATTCTTCTGCATCGCGGCAGAGACATCGGGAAATGGGAACACAAAACCCACCACTTCATCACCCTTTAGGATAATCTTGATAAAATCCGGATCGATAATCGTCATGACATTACCCACAACAAAATCGATTTCCCGTTGCGTCAACGGGTAATATTCCCAATTTTTCACAAAAGCTTTGTTGTACGCCTGACCAATTTTCCCTGCCCATTTACGAAGATGTCGTTTATTCTTAAATTTCACTACCTCAAAAGAACCTCGTCTGGTGGCAATTTCCGCTGCTTTATGTATCTTGGATGGTAAATGAAAATCATCTGTCTGGGTATAGCTGGAGACAAAATCGACCGCCTTGGTGAAACCCAAATTTTCGACCAATTCCCTGTAGTAAGGATAGTTATAGTTCATCATATTCATCATCTGGCGGTGCTCAAAACCTTCGATTTGAATGCCATATCCATCCAATGGTCCAAATCCTTTGGGTCCGACGATTTTCGTCAATCCTCGTGCCTTCGCCCAATTAAAGACAGTCTCAAAAAGTGCATTAGCGACATCCTGATCATTGATACATTCGAAAAGATAAAATTCACCATCCTTGGTGTTGTGATATTGATTGAACAACTTGTTTTCCAGCGCTGCGATCCGCCCAACATCTTTGCCATCTTTTTCAGCAATAAAAAATTCCGCCTCAGAATGTTCATAATAGGGATGTTTTTCTGGGTTCAGCATGGTTTTCACATCAACGATAAAGGGGGGCACCCATTGGGGATGTCCGGCATACAAATCAAAGGGAACCCGGACAAAGCGGTTCACATCGGATTTCGACTTTAGATCTATTTTCTGAATTTTTATCATGATAGCCTTTCTTCGAATAAAGAGATAATTTCAAAAAAATTAACAAAAACAATGTTATCAGGTTACGGTAAACTTATTCAAACACAACATAGGAAAGAAAAAACCTCATAAAATTATATCGTATAAATTTCCCTTTTTAATCATGAGCCATGTTCAGGACTTCTATCAATTCAAAAGACAATCGTCGTCGAATTAAAAGGTAACCGATGCCAAATCACTTGCAAAACGAAACGTCACCCTACCTGAGGCAACACAAAGATAATCCGGTCAATTGGTATCCCTGGGGTGATGTGGCGATATCAGAAGCCAGAGAGCAACACAAACCAATTTTCCTGAGCATTGGTTATGCTGCATGCCACTGGTGTCATGTCATGGCACACGAGTCATTTGAAGATCCTCACGTTGCAAAAATATTAAACGATCACTTTATCAGCATCAAGGTGGATCGCGAAGAACGCCCGGATCTGGACGATATTTATATGCAAGCCGTCGTGATGATAACCGGACAAGGGGGATGGCCAATGAGCGTGTTCCTGACACCTGAACTCAAGCCATTCTTTGGCAGCACATATTACCCACCTTTGCCCCGATACGGAATGCCATCCTTCACTCAAATTCTGATCTCAGTGATCGAGATATGGAATAATAATCGGGAATCGATTGAGTCAAATGCCCAGGTTATTACCGAGTCGATCCAATCGCAATTTAATCAGCAACCAGCAATAAACAAAGCGATCGATTTTGAGTCAATCATTGACTCGCTATACCAAACTTATGACTGGGAATATGGCGGTTGGGATCGTGCACCCAAGTTTCCTCAGGGGATGCTCCTCCAGTTCCTCATTCAACGAGCCACCCAGAGTGATCACCGGGCTTCAGAGATAATGACGCATGTCCTTGATCATATGGCGCGTGGCGGCTTATATGACCTGGTTGGCGGCGGCTTTCATCGATACAGTACTGATCGTCATTGGCTTGTGCCCCATTTTGAGAAGATGCTTTACGACAATGCTCTGCTCTCACTGGCCTATTTGCATTCTTTTGCCCTCACAGGATCTCCTGTTTTTAAACAGATCGCCGTTGATACATTGGATTTTATCCAACGTGAGATGACGCATCCCCTAGGCGGATTTTTTGCCAGCCTCGACGCTGACACGCCGGAAGGTGAAGGACGTTATTACACCTGGCAATATTCAAAATTGCATCAATCCCTTTCAGCCGAGCAATTTGATCTCCTGCAAGCGGTCATGAACCTGAACCCGCATGGCAATTTCGAGAACGGATGGATGATCCTTCAATACAAAGATAGCCTGGATAATTTAGCCGAAAAATTGGACTTATCGACTGAAACATTATTGTATGAACTTCAGCTGATTTTTAAAAGACTCTCTGAAATACGCGACGAAAGTATCCCCCCGGCAAAAGATGACAAGATTATCACTGCATGGAACGCATTGGCTATTCGAACCTTCTTTGAAGCAGGGCTGTTATTAGGTCGGGATGATTACACAACCTCAGCCGAAAATGCTCTCAATTTCCTGTTAAGTGAACTAATCACGCCAAATGGTCAAATCCTGCGGTCCTGGAGCAAGGGGAAAGCAACCATTCAAGGGACACTGGCAGACTATGCTGGACTCATTTTGGCTTTACATGCTAGCTATCAAACCAATTTTTCACCGGTAACTTATGCAAAGATGAAGGAAATCTTTGAATCCATGCAAGTTGAATTTCGTTCTGATGATATTTTATATTACGACACCTCATCAAATGTTCCTCATCTGCTTTTCCAACATTGGAATTTACAGGATAGCGCCACACCCTCAGGTAACGCCCTTGCAGCCCATGTGCTCTGGTTAATGTCCCACTACGAACATGATCCACGGTTTGATGTCTGCCTTCAAAAAATGATCGACGCAGTCAGCCAACAAGCATCACAATTTCCAGTCGGTTTTGGCTACTGGTTACAAGTTGCTGATCTTCACGATCAGTCGGCACAACAAATTGCACTGGTCAGTGATCAAGGCGTTGAAACCCTCCAACCTCTTCTCGATATTTACCGACATCAATATCGTCCGTATAGCGTGATTGCCGCAAAATTTTTCAGTACGCATCAAGATGGTGAAATGCCAAGCTTACTTTCCAATCACACAACGTATAAAGGAAACCCGACCGCATTTATATGTCAAGACTTCACCTGTCAGCGACCGACTACTGATCCTGAAGTCTTCAAACAGCAACTTAAGACAAAAAGCGGGAAACGCTAACGTTGCAAGAATCCGAGAGATAATTTTGTTATTTCTCTTGATGCTCACTTGTAAAGCTTTGCCGTGTGGGCTATAATCCCTTTGTTATTTTTATCAGAAGATTAGAGGAAAAGTAAAAAACATGATCGATGTAAACGAATTACGCAAAGGGGTCACATTTGAGCAGGATGGTGATCTTTACAAAGTCCTGGATTATGCCCATAACAAACCAGGCAGAGGACAAGCCACGATCCGGATCAAAGCACGTGACCTTCGCAAAGGCACAACCCTTGAAATGACCTTTAACTCCGGGAACAGGGTTCAAGATGTCCGCCTGGACTATCATAACGCTCAATTCCTGTACACAGATGACCAATTTTTCTATTTTATGGACAACCAGACCTATGAGCAATTTCCCGTCAATAAGGACATCATCGGCGAGCAGGTAGATTTTCTCAAACCAAATATGGACGTCAAGCTGATGTTCTATGAAACTGAAGTCTTAGATATTGAACTTCCTACCTCTGTTGACCTCCTGATCACAAAGGCGGATCCATCCGTGCGCGGTGATACTGCTACAGGTGTGACAAAAAAGGTCCTCACTGAAACTGGTCTCGAAGTCCAAGTTCCCTCCTTTGTGGAAGAAGGCGACACCATCAAAGTAGATACTCGCAGTGGCGAATATCTTACAAGGGTTTAACCTGTTTATTCATCTTCAACATCACGAACTGGGTCCAAGTAAGGACCCGGTTTTAGAAAAACAATATGAGAGTTCCAACCACCGGAAAAGAATGTGCCTATTTTTATGGGGATTATCATCGAGGACGACATCATGAAGAATGCCGCTTGCTTGTGGATTCGCGTGTCTCTTGGGAAATTAAATACTGCAAAACCTGCCCGGTACCTGACATCCTCCAAGCAAACACTTGCCCAAATATGATCCTATCAGGTGAAATCAAATCTGGTCTGCTGGGAGTTGGCCGGAAAATGAATATCACCGCATACTGCACGAAAACCCATTCAGAGGTCGAAAACCCCTATATCGGTTGTGGTCAATGCCACCCCATTCTCGATTTATTTAAAGAATCCTGATGTCATTGACCGTCCTCTTCGATCTCGACGATACCTTGCTGCGCACAAATATGAGGCAATTCCTTCCAGCCTACTTCAAAGCACTGGGAAGCTCCCTCTCACACCTGACATCTGAAGAAAGACTTACCCGGCAAATTCATTATGCTGTCAGTCAAATGGAAACTAATCAAGATCCAGGAAGACTCTTGAACAGGATTTTTGCAGAGAATTTTTATGAGCCGCTGGGTACAACGGAAGCAGAATGTCGAAAAGACCTGGATGACTTTTACGAAAAGGAATTCCCCAAGCTTCAACCGCTTACGCGAACCAAACCAGAAGCCGCAAATCTTGTCAATTGGTGCCGCTCTCAGGGAATGACCCTGGCTATCGCAACCAATCCTGTTTTCCCTGAAACCGCCACCAGGCAGAGGATTCAATGGGCTGGTTTGAACCCTGATGATTTTGTCCTTTTCTCAACTTATGATGACTTCCACTTCACAAAGCCCAATTTGTCCTATGTCGCAGAAGTGCTTGGTCGTTTAGGATGGCCAGAAACGCCAACAACTATGATTGGTGATAGTCTCCCCTTTGATCTTTTGCCCGTTGAAATGATGGGGTTCCCAACATTTTGGATGGACCCAATCCATGAAGCAAGGGGTAGATTTCAGGGCAGCCTTTCTGATGTACAAGCCTTTTTACAAGAGATGAAAATTTCAGGGCATTTTAGCCTTGCTAACGATCCAGAAGTTACAATCGCTATTCTTCAAGCTACGCCTGCGGTAGTAGATACCTGGCTTAATATCTATGATCAAGAGCAACTATATCGAAAGCCCTCCCAACTAGAATGGAGTTTTGTTGAGGTTCTCTGGCACATCACTGATTTTGAGACAGAAATTTATCACCCGCAATGGAAGCAACTCCTTGCTGATACAGAAGCCCCTCTCAGAGCGGTGGATACCAGCAAATGGGCAGAAGAACGAAGATACCAAAGCCGTGATCCTCATGAAGCCTATGCGCTTTTCCTGTCAACACGTCGCACCTCTCTTTCACTCTTAGAAGCGCTTGGGGAAAAAGGTCTCTTTGAAGCCTCCGTTCATCATAGCGTCTTTAGTGATACAAAAATTAAGGAATTAATTGGATTTGTAGCAAAACACGATCGACTCCATCTTAATCAATGCGCCAAGCTATTATCAATCTAAAAGTTTTATTAATCTTTACGCCCGATGTCTGGTATTCGTCTGACAGGGTTGGTATAATACCATCGACAAAAATTATATGCTATGATGTTTGTCTTCAAATGGAGGACTAAGTGAATTCACGTAACCAATCTTTTATCATCTACATATTGTTATTTGTAGCAATTATCGCGATGGTATTCTTTACTGTAAATCAACAATCTTCTGGTGTTGATCAAATCCCATTTAATAAACTCGCCACCGACATCAAAGCTGGCAGGGTGAAATCAGTCATTGAAGATGAAAGCAACCTGGAGATCACATACAAAGATAGCGATGCGATCAAAACATCAACCAAGGATCAAAATTCTTCGCTTATTGAACAGCTTGTCGGGCTTGGTGTGACGCCTGAAGATCTTTCTGCTGAAAACATTTCCATTGACATTAAATTACCCAGTCCTTTTTTGGGGATTGTCTCAATCGCCAGTTATATTTTACCCTTCCTGATGCTCATTGG
>CAZWDG010000084.1:1470-7194 GCA_964633075.1 uncultured Candidatus Brevefilum sp. | reverse complement strand
TATGCGTAAAAGATTTTTCCTCGCCTGTATCATTTTTAAAATCACGATCAATATGGGTGTAATAATTCTTGTCAGTTCTTCTCATCAGGCCATATGTCTGGGTGATAAAGATGTTCTCTTGATTCAGGTAGGTGGGAAATTCATATGTAATACATTGAGGATTTCCATCTTCTTCGGTGAGTCCTTCAAGATATGTTCCCAAAGCCCAATCTGCAAGCTCTTGTTTTTCTATTTCGATCAGAGCAGCTGGATCCGGTTGGTAGAATTCATCCGTATCCAGGACATCCTGAAACGTAGGCAGGGTGCAGGTAAGGCTGGTGATGATGAGGATAAAAATGACTAAAATTATTTTAGATTTCATTAATTGTTCCTCCGCGATGATTAAGCATCATTTGATTAAATGGCAAGAAGGGAAAGCGAAAATCTGGAATACATGAATACTTTAAGTGAATTCTTCAAAAAATGCAACAGGCAAATCAACAGTGGTAACTGTCAAGATTTTCTATATTTACACAAAATCAGAACACCACACAAGAATAGATCAGTTGTTTCAAGGTCTTAGCCCAAGGCCGATTTGAATGACACATATACAGTGCTGGCACACCAGCTTGTCATCATTCTCCATGATCATATTGTTTCTTAAGAAGAGGTGTATGGCTCCGATTAACCACGCACTTCTTATCAATTTTGAAAGCGCCTTGTTGTAACTCCTCTGTGAGAATAAATAGCTAACATGACTTTCGCACCTTCCAGGCTCCAGCTCCGTTCGCGTCCCTTCATGCGCCGCACCACGAGTCTGTCAACATTCCCTTCAATGGCGTCCAGATGGCCTACCCTGGTCTTGAGATGGGAACAACAATCCGGGTCTAAAAGTCCATGATGGTTGTCGATCAAATATTGGATGAATTTCATTATCTTTTGGCATGTTTGAGGTGGTGCTTAATTTGCTTTGAAGCATCTCTGGTAACGCCGCTTCCGGGCCTACCTAACAAATCTGAGTGTTCCAGGCTTCTGTCTAAATAGTGAACTTATAGGCTCAAAAATATGCTTCCGCTGCACTTCTTCTTCCGCTTGATAGCTCACTTTAACTTGCTTTGCCATCCATATAAAGACACAATGACATCGCAGAATGGGTTTCATAAATCTGCCTTGTATGTCATAGCGTTCCCGAATTTAAATCACCTTCTGTAATTATCGGTCTATTAAGAATGGTATCTAGTGATAAATTTAAGGCGTAAGTTAAAACATTAGTAAATCATTCACAAAGCGATCAACACCTAATATAATTTTACAGGCTGCGCATGGAACTATCTTATGAAGGGAACAACATTGAAGAAATTTAATAAGCGAATATACCACAGCTTTAAAGCAATCATCAATGATTCGTCTGCTATTTTTAAGAGGCGGCTGGAGATCAAGTCCTTGATGCATGGAGACTCTATTTCAGATGCCTTTCGTGAACGGATCATGTTAGCCGTTACTGAAGTCAATGGGTGTCGTTATTGTCAGTATGCCCATGCCAAAATGGCTTTGAATGCCGGTCTTTCCGATTCGGAGATTGAAGATCTATCCCAAGGCATCTTTCACAATTGTCCATCGGAAGAAGTCCCCGCATTGCTGTATGCGCAGCATTGGGCTGAATATGATGCGGAGCCGGATCCCCAAACACGTCAACAGGTTATTGATGTTTATGGTGAGTCTAAAGTCCAAGGGATGGAATTGGTCATGCGTATGATCCGCATGGGAAACTTGATGGGCAATACCTGGGATTGGTTGCTCTATCGCCTTTCCTTTGGACGTTGGGGCCATGCAGAATAAAAATTAGGAAAATTAAAAAATTCACACAGACTGAGTCATCCAGAGGCTACTTTAAGGACTATCATCACCGACGATCGTGACTATTCATTCTTCAGGCGTGGGTTCAGGATGCGTTCCAAAGCCGATCCAAACAGGGTAAATCCCAGACCTGTGAGCAATAACAAAGCAATAGGTTGGAGCATCCAGTAAGGTGTATAAAATAAGCCTTTTCGCATCGTCGCTTGATAGATCATCGTTCCCCATGTGGGATAAGGCATCTTGATATTAAAGAAACCTAAAGTTGCCTCTAAAAAAACAGAGGAGGGAACCAGAATCACCAATTGAGGGATTAAGACTGTGATTAAGCGGGTCAGCATATAGCGAAAGATGATACGAGAATTCTTAGCGCCGTAGGATTTAGCAGTCTCCATGTAGGGCGCCTCCTTAATCTGCAGGAAAGCAGCTCTGAAGTGCTTGGTTGGAGATCCAAAAGCATTTAAAAATACATCAACAATCAGGATAATTCAGATACCCACCCCTAAGAAAGTATAAGCCATGACCGCAATGGTTAAAATAGGCAGCACAAGATTGATGTCAATCAAACGCTGGACGAGGTTATCCACCCACCCACCAAACCATACCCAATCACTGAAAAAACCATAGAGACAATGATCGTCGAAAGCGCTCCGAACAATCCCAGTAACAGTGCAAACAGCATCCACCAGAGGAGCGGCACTAGAAGATCACGCTGGAAAAAATCCGTCCCAGCAAGGCTATAAACCTGACCCAACACGACCAGTTCCGCCTGGATATCATTCTCCGGCTCAAATACCAGACCATCAACAACTAACTGGTATTGACCTGGTAGAAGTTTCATCTGATCGGATTGGGAATCGGCAAACAAAAGATAGTGGGATATTGCTAATGCCCGATAAATAAAGGTCACTATCCAGGGCGTATGATGATCAGCATAAGTGCCAGGTAGAGGAGCGTACACAGCATCAGCAGCGTGGTGGCGGTTAAAACGATGCCGACGATAAACCCCCCCTTCGTCCCAACGACTTGCCGATCCAAAACAGCGTTATCCGGATTTTCCAGGGTGTGAAAAAACTTCAATGATATAATTTAAAAGGCACAAAGGAAAAATTTATTAGAATCAATATAGGATCGTATGAACGTGAATCAATCTGATAATAACAAAAAAATCCGAAAATTCTTACGTTCACACCAATGGCTTATCATTCTAGGTCTGTTCGCAATCTGCTTTGTGTTAGGGTATATTGGCTTTCGAAAATATTTCAAATCATTAGGGAGTGACTATTCATCTACCGATCTGATCTATCTGGTCCTACAGCTAGCCACACTCGAATCGGGTGCGCTCTCTGGTTCTATTGGGTGGGAATTAGAAGTGGCACGGTTTCTAACACCTTTAGTAGCAGCTTACACTGCGGTGACAGCTCTGGCTGTTTTATTTCGCAAACAATTGGACTTACTCAGGTTGAGGATGTTACATGAGCACATCATCGTCTGTGGTTTGGGTGAAAAAGGATGGCACCTGGTATGCCAACTCCAACAGGAGGGATTCAATATTGCTGTTATAGAAATCGATCCTTCCAACCCACGAATTGAACGATGTCGAGAATTGGGAATCATTGTGCTTGAACGAGATGCCAGGATACTCGAGAATCTAAAGATTGCGTCTGGTAAAAAAGCTGCTCACCTCGTGGCTGTTTGTGGGAATGATCCTACCAATGCCGAAATCGCCATCGCTGCACGGGAGCTATCGGTTGAGCGTCAGCATGGTGTCTTGCACTGTATCATCCACATTAAAAATCCGATCCTGAGTGACCTTTTGCGTGATTTGGAATTAGGTTTTGAAGCTTATCCAACCTTCAGGCTGGAGATCTTTAACATCTTTGAGCGTGGTGCCCATTTCTTGATTTCGAAATATGTCAATCCTTTCCTTGAAAATCACCAGCAGTCAAACTCACCGCAATTTCTCATCGTTGGATGCGGAAGCTTGGGTGAACATCTAATTTTGCAATTAGCTCAGAGGGGGTATGAAACCAGGAAAAAGACCGGGACATCCCTAGCGCTCACGGTCATAGACCCGTATGCACAAGCAACAATTAATCGACTGGGGGCAATGTATCCCTTGCTTACCGAGGGCTGCCAATTGAATCCATTAAATCTGGATGTAGATGACCTTGCCTTGCATGCGGACGATTTTCTTGTCAATCAATCCGGCATATGCGCATATCGTGTTATCTTCATCTGTTTGGAGGATACCCATGTTGGTCTACAAGCAGCGCTCAGCCTTCGGCAGCGGCTGGATTGTGACCAACCAGCCATTATTCTTTACATGCCTGAACACAGCGGATTGGCAAGTTTGTTTATGGATCATCAGCAACCAAGTGCATCTGTCTACAACATTATGCCATTTAGACTCGTACAAAGCATCTTTACAGCCGATTTAGTGATCAACGGTGTGCATGAAATTTTAGCCCGAACAATTCATCAAAATTATTTCAATCAAAGGCTCACCGAGGGTGTTCAAATGGGTCAAAAGCGATCCATGGCGACTTGGGAGGATCTTCCTGAAGACTTACGCCACTCAAACCGCCGACAAGTTGATCATATTCGTCAAAAATTACACGCAATCGGTTATGGGATCAAGCCCATCCATGATTGGGATGCGGTAAATTTCCAATTTTCAGACGAAGAAGTTGAGAAGATGGCAAAGATTGAGCATGATCGTTGGATGGAAGAACGCCTGCGAGGGGGATGGCGGTTCGGGTACGGTCCCGAAGATCCGAAAAATAAAACCCATCCTGATCTTGTCACCTGGGAACAGTTAGCAGAGGAAATCAAAGATAAAGATCGGCAACCTGTTCGAGCTTTGCCCAAATTGCTCGCCAGTGCTGGATTACAGGTGTTTCGATGGAAGGGATATTAGCATTATCCCTGGACTTTGACAAAAACCGACATTTCTGACCTTCCCCGATTTCCCCATAAATGATAGGGAATAAAAGTCAAAATCTGATCTTTGGTGCTGAGCGCGTTGATCATCCTGCACCCACCTAAGAGATTCTCATTGAACTCGCTGGTTAATGTTTCCGGGTTTAAAACTACATTGAAAATGTCCACATCCGGATTGTCAAGGCTTTCCAGGCAAAACACTAAAGCTCCACAGGTGAGAGCGGCTTTTCCCAGAACGGATTTAACGCGTTTATGTGTGACGTACAGCTGGATGGGAAGCGTAAAATTGAGTGTCAGCCGATCTCCCTCCTGCCACGCACGCGACAAATCAATCCAGCGTGACCGTGTGAGATCGAGCGAGGTCGCTTTAGGATGAGTTATCGTCTGAATTGTATTGTCATTCAGGGAAATCGTGAGATTTGTTGTCCAGGCGGGTTGCCGAACACTGAGCTGAAGCGTACCTTTTGGCGCCTTCCTTACATTCAATCTGACCTCGCCACTCCAGGGGAGCGCGCTTTCGATTTCAAATATCACATCCTGGTGATTTACCTGAAATGTATGCGCACTGCTGATGTATTGCAATATGCTGACCTTATCTTCCTCAACGGCAAGGATATCATTTTGGAGGTTGGCAAAGGTGCGGGAAAGGTTTGATGGGCAACAGGGCACCTGATACCACGGCAATCGTTGAACTTGGCCATGGGATTCAAGGGGATTATTATAGAAATAGGCCTTGCCATCCCATCCCATTCCGATCAGGGCGGCATTATAGAGCTGCCACTCAAACAGATCACTGTATTTTACATCTCCTGCCAACTTAGCCATCTCACGATTCCAGAACATGCTTCCCAAAGCCGCACAGGTCTCGGTGTAAGCAAACTCAGGGTGCAGCTCATAGTCCCAACCAAACCCCTCAATTAATGGCAGCGATCCGATCCCTCCGGTGAG
>CAZWDG010000084.1:0-1460 GCA_964633075.1 uncultured Candidatus Brevefilum sp. | reverse complement strand
GAGGTACATTCGGCGCGTGACCATGTGATCCCAACTCTTTTCGAGGATGGGTAAGTGTGTTTTAGAACCACTCAAGCGATCAAGCATGGCAGTTGCTGTTTGCAGGTAAGAAAAACGGACAGCATGCCCCACAGGGACCGTTTGTGCTTGAATGGGGGCGTGTTGCTGGAGGAATCCTCCTGAAAGCGCATTCAGCAAAAAGCGCGCTGTGATTAAAGCTGGTTTTTTCGCCACATTTCCGGGAGGTAATTCAGATAGACTTTGGTCAGGATGTTCTTTTAAATATATCGCTCTTTGTTTCTCCACCCTCCTGACTCGTCGGCTGTTACTGAGTGATTGGCGGAGGATCTGCAAACCAAAACAACGCCCTTGACCGCGCCTCCTCAAGAATTGATGCGCCATGTCTAGATAATCTCGTTCTTGTGTGACCTCATAAAGGCGCAACAAGGCAATTTCAATCTCCTCATGACCAGGGGTGAATTGAGGGCCTTTACCGTTGAAATCCGCTACAATTCGATCGGCAGCTTTTCGGGCAATCATGAGCAGATCTTCCACACCGCTGGCATTAAAACGAGAGACACCCGCTTCGATCAAGTGCCCGTGACAGTAGAGCTCATGTTCAATCTGCAAATTAACCCAGCGGGTGCCAGGGAAATGGATTTGATTATAGGTGTACAGATAGCCATCAGGATCCTGCGCTCGCTGGAGAAGGTCGATGAAATCGATAACGAGTTGTTTAAGTTTTGGATCTGGAAACCCAGGCAGGATGCGGACAGCCGCTTCCAACCACTTGTAAGCATCGGAATCTGCAAAAAACCACCCCTGGCGGAAGGAGGGTATTTTATCCGCCAGGATGCGGAAATTATCAATGCAACCGGACTTTTCAAGCTGATCCCATTGGTGGAAGATGGCAGATTCAGCGTTAACCCTCTGCCAGCGCCCCCAAAATCCACCTGTGATGGTTGATTTATTCCAATTCACCAGAGACTTCTTTACGCTCTTTAATGAACGCCAATGGGATAAGTGCCAGCAAGGAAATGGCTGAGCCCACCTGAAAAATAATCGGGACCGGGATGAAACCAGTCTCGCCGTTGAGAGTGGTTGGAATACCGAAGGATTGGATCAGCCAGGAGCCGATTGCAGGACCCAGTACCATAGGGATGGCGATCCAGAAGATCATGCGGATCCCCAGGAATTTTCCCCGGCTTTCTTCAGGTAGGAGGTCCTTAAGCCAGGCGACGGAAGCGACACCTGAGGCGACCGAAAAAGCCTGCCACATAAGACCTGTTAGAGCCAGAAGCGGCAGTGTCTTAACCAAGGAGAGTAAAATCCCCCCTAAACTGCTGAAAATGAGGGCAAATCCAATCATCGGTTTTTTCTTCCATTTATCGGCTAATATCCCAAAGGGGATCGCCAGGATGGCAGATCCAAGCATCACGGCGCCGCCGATGATGCTAAAT
>CAZWDG010000083.1:4448-7199 GCA_964633075.1 uncultured Candidatus Brevefilum sp. | reverse complement strand
AGACAGCTATTGTACGGCACGCTAGGGGAAATTCAAAGCGAATTTGCCTCTCGTGACATTTTGGTCACACCCCTCAGCCCCTTACCCGATTCCATCGAAGGTGTCCTTGAAACTCGCAAATTGAACGGTCGCTATCGCCTGGTCTTGGAACAAGATATGGCACCCAACCAGGTTCTCAAGCATTTGATAAACGCAGGGATTGAGTTAACCGAATTTGAAATTGCGGTACCGCCATTGAACCAGATCTTCATCCAGGTTGTGAATCAAGAAGTGAGGGATCGTCATGGTTAAAATCTGGCAGATCATCAAATACGAATATACCCGGCATGTTTTCCAGAAGCGATTTCTGTTCAGCCTGCTCAGCCTTCCTTTTGCTGTCGTGGCCTTGGTTCTTGTCGCTCTGCTGATTGCCTCCTTCTCAATCAATTCCGATCCTGTAGGGTATATCGATCGCTCTGGTTTGCTCAAAGAGGTTAAACCATCTCAAGGAGATGGCAGTCTCTTTGAACCTGTCATTACGTTTCAATTCTACCAGGATGAAGACCTGGCACGAAACGACCTTGATGCTGGCAGTATCCAGGCATATTACATCATTCCTGAGAGTTATCCTGATTCATTAGAGATTCAGCTATTTTATCGTGATCAACCAGATTCAGATGTCCAAAGCCAATTCAACCAGCTCATCCGCGAGAATCTTAAGACATTTAAAGACCTGGACCCACGCGTGATTGAGCGTCTCCAGTCAGAAAACACCGTGACAATCGCTGCCCTGGATGGAAGTCGTGAGATGCGCTCTGACCAATGGTTCACCATCTTTACGCCCTACATCGCAGGGATAATGTTTTTCATCGTGGTCATGACCAGCGGTGGCTATCTCCTACAAGCCGTTGTTGAGGAAAAAGAAAACCGCACGATGGAAATCGTGATCACCTCGGTGACCCCCAACCAGTTAATGACCGGCAAGATCATCGGCAATATTGGCATTGGGCTGACCCAGCTGATCGCCTGGTTGATCTTTGGGTGGGTCGGATTGAAAGTTGCTGGTCGGTTCTGGCCAGTATTGGAGGGATTTTCACTGCCGCCAAATTACATCCTGGTATTGTTGTTGGTCCTATTGCCTGCCTTTATGATGGTGGCAGCCATCATGGCAGCCATCGGCGCCACCGTGACTGAGATGCGGGAGGCCCAGCAAGTTTCCAGCTTGTTCTCATTGCCAATCATGGTTCCCTATTATCTTGCATCTGCGATCATGATGAACCCGAATGGATCCCTGGCGATGATCCTGAGTTACATCCCGATCACAGCGCCCATCACGCTCCTGATGCGCATGTCATTTACCAACGTTCCCTCCTGGCAAATTGCCCTCAACATTGGGATTTTGGTGATTTTTGCCCTGGCTGCGATTTGGTTTGCTGGGCGTGCCTTCCGCATGGGTATGCTGCGCTATGGCAAGAGACTCTCAATCAAAGAAATTTTGGGAAAGTATGAGGCTCAATGAATAAGATTTGGCTGGTTATAAAGACAGAATTTATCAACACAATCACGCGACGTTCTTTTCTTCTGACCTTGGTCCTCATCCCCCTGGTACCCGCTTTAATCCTGGGTGGGATTGCCCTGTTTGGCGGCAGGGATGCCCTTGCAGGTTCAGGACAACCTTCCGAAGCCGAGAAGATCATCGAGGGTTATGTGGACAAAGCAGGGATCATTAAAACGCTTCCAGAGTGGGCACAAGATGGGCGACTGGTGGCTTTTCCCAATGAATCCACAGCCCACAAGGCAGCCCTGGATGGTGAAATTACAGCCTATTACATCATCCCCCCTGACTATTTGGACACCGGCAGCATTCGCTATGTTCGCGAAGATTTCTCAATTCTAACTGGTTTGGAGTCAACCGGGATCATGGACGAAATCCTGCGTTACAATTTGCTGGGAGCTGATCCACTACGCTATCAAACCTATCAAAATCCGGCCGTAGTTGAACGTTTTGATCTGGCACCAGACCTAAAAGAGCGAGATCAGAGCAATCCCTTGTCCTTTTATCTACCCTACGGCGTGACCATGCTCTTCTATGTTTTGATCATGACCTCGTCCAGCATGATGTTGAACAGCATTGCCAAGGAAAAGGAAAATCGTGTCATGGAGGTCCTGATGAGCAGCATCAAGCCAAATCAGCTCCTGGCTGGTAAGATCCTCGGCCTTGGCTTGGTGGGCTTGTTACAAATGGTCGTCTGGATGGGTTCTGCCCTGGTCATGCTTAACCTGGGTGGTCCCATGCTCAACATTCCCCCCAGCTTACAACTCCCCAAGGAAATTTTCTTTTGGGGTATCCCCATCTTCATCCTCGGATATTTGATCTACGCTACTATCATGGCTGGCATTGGTGCACTGGTCCACAACGTCAAAGAAGGATCGCAAGCCACTTTTTATGTCATCCTGCCGATTTTAATCCCATTGCTCATGGTGGGTGTGATTATTGAGCGGCCTAACGCACCGTTACCCGTGATCTTGAGCTTGATCCCTTTCACAGCCCCCAATACCATTATGACTCGCATGGCAGTCAGTCCCGTACCCCAATGGCAACTGCTCGTCGCCATCGGGCTGATGATCCTCACGATCGTTTTACTGATTCGCGGTGTGGCTGGCATGTTCCGGGCGCAATTCTTATTAACAGGAAAAAAATTCAGCCCAGGACTTTATCTCAAAGCATTGCTTGGGAAAGAAATCGGAATAAACGAGTAGCCAAATCGTCAC
>CAZWDG010000083.1:0-4348 GCA_964633075.1 uncultured Candidatus Brevefilum sp. | reverse complement strand
TCTCAAAGCATTGCTTGGGAAAGAAATCGGAATAAACGAGTAGCCAAATCGTCACATAGGTCCCTTCGCAACCATACGTGATCTACAAACATCCATCATCCTGGAGTACAGCCTTTAGGCTGTTGTTTTCAGAACAATAAATTTTCACGTGGGTCGCTCTGTAACCATACGTGACCTACAAAGATCATTAATCCCGGAGTACAGCCTTTAGGCTGCAATTTTTTAGTTTCAATGCAACAGGTGTTTTCTATCAGGAAACAAATTTCCATTTCAAAGCGACCAACAATCGTCACATAGGTCCCTTCGCAACCATACATGACCTACAAAGATCATTAATCATGGAGTACAGCCTTTAGGCTGTTGTTTTCAGAACAACAAATTCTCACGTGGGTCGCTCTGTAACCATACGTAAACCACACTTTTTGTTGATCATAATGGGCAATAGAGACGTTGCCTGCAATGTCTCTACGAATGATGTTTATGCTGATCGTAAGACCTGCAAACGTACGATCTAAATATCTTTGAGGTGGGACAAAAACAGATAAGCTCTTCATCATTACCAGCAAATCAGCTTAATCCTAAACCCTTGGAGATCAAATCAAACCTGTCGGTTAAAAATTCGTACAAAACTGGTATGAAAATTGGAACAAATCAGATAAGGACAGCGTCAATAGATAATGATACGATCAGTGGCATGTCATAGAAAAAATATTTAGTTGAGATGATATCAAAATCGGAGATTTTATTATATAATCACAATAGTAACAATCGCCTGAAAAAGGCAGGAGAAGAACAATGAATAAAAAAGTGATTTTTCTCAGTTTAGGCCTAATCCTCAGTCTGGGCTTAGTCGGCTGCAATTACCCTGTTTTTGTTGAACCAACTTCGCAGTTGGACGCGCTAAACACCGCTGCTGCCCAGACCATCCAGGCCAATCAAACCCAGATCATGCAGACCAATCAAGCCATCAATCAAGTCCCAACCGCTACAGCCACCCTGGAACCAGTCGCGGAGACCGCAACACCAACCTCATCGCCAGAACCCACGTTCACACCGACGATCACCCCCACGGCAACGACCAAAGTTGCCTGTGACCAGGCACAGTTTATCTCGGAGACCATCCCTGATGGCACGGATTTCAGCCCCGGAGAAACTTTTACCAAGACTTGGACCTTGAAGAATGTCGGCTCGTGCATCTGGGATTCCGAATACGATGTGGTTTTTGTTGAAGGGAACGCCATGAATGCACCCGCCTCCAAGCAACTGACCACTGGCACAATTGAACCGGGTCAATCGATCCAAATTTCACTCGATCTCAAGGCACCTAACGCTTCTGGCACCCATCGCGGCTACTTCAAATTACGCAATGCCAGTGGCGCCATTTTTGGGATCGGGGAAGGGAATAAAACCTTTTGGGTGAAGATTGACGTGGCTGGCACAGTCTATGACTTTACCAAAAATGTGTGCGCATCTGGGGTCGTTTGGCGGAGCAGTGCTGGAATACTCCCATGTCCGGGATCTACAGGCGATAGCAACGGCTATGTCCGAAAAATTGAAAATCCCGTGCTCGAGAATGGTGTCATCGATAATGAACCGGGTCTTCACGTCCATCCTGAAATGGTCAATGATGGTTGGATCAAGGGAAACTATCCAGAAATCGCCGTCACAGAAGGGGTCTACTTCACGTCAATCATTGGTTGCAACGGGAACAGTAATTGTGATGTCAGGTTCAGATTAAATTATAAAATTGAAGGCGGCGCTGAAGAAACTCTGGCAACCTGGCATGAAGTTCAAGACAGCACTTTCAATCGGGTCAAAGTTGATCTAAGTAGTTTAGCCGGGAAGAAAGTCCAATTCATTTTGGTTGTACTTGCGAATGGCAATTACGCAAATGATAATGCGCTGTGGTTTGGCCCTCGAATTGAACCCTAGACTTATCAAAACCATAAATTTCCGGCGATGGTACACCATCGCCGGTTTTTTACTGGATGAGGTTTTTATTAAAACCTAATCAGCAAACTTGACATTTTCCTCAGATAACCTAAAATTGAAGGTTGATCCGTCGATACAATTATTTTTACGTATAACTGGAGGTCATCAATAAATGTCAATAAAAACAAGAAAAATATCCGTCTTTACCATCGCAATGGTACTCTTAAGCTTCTTGATGAGCGCCTGTGGTGGTGAACCGACGATCGATATTAACATGCAGAAGACACACTTTGCTCAGACGGCTGATGTTCAGGCATCAATGACTGCCCAGGCACAACCAACAGCCACCAACACGTCCATGCCAACAGCCACAATGACATTCACGCCGGAAGCCACACCCACACCCACTGCAACGATCACCGACTCGGAATCGGTCACCACTGTCACTCAGCCAGTCATTCCAGGTGGCTCGGATGTCGCCAGATGGATGAGCAATGATCCGCCTGACAACGCCAAAATTGCTCCTGGTCAAAAATTCACCGTCACCTGGGCCCTTGAAAACATTGGCACATCCACCTGGACGACGAATTACTACATTCAATTTGCCTCAGGAGAACAAATGGGTGCACAAGAAAAAGTTTTCTTGCCTTATCCGGTCTCAAACGGCACCAATGTGAAAATCAGCGTTGAATTCACAGCCCCAAGCAGCACAGGGGTGGTACAGAGCAATTGGAAGCTCTACAATGCCAATGACATGGCTTTTTATGATTTCTATATCATCATTAATGTGGCAACACCGCAAGATACAGAACAACCGCCAGCGTCCATAGCCACGATAACCGAAACGGTGATCGCCACGCAGGCGGTGACGTTTACGCCGACGATGACAATAACCCCGACAACGGAAGAAAATCCTTAATCCATCATCGAGCGCCAGATTTACGAGTCATATCGGATGCAAGCACACCAACTATGGCATAAGATCAAAACCGAGGCCAATCGCCTCGGTTTTGACCCTATGGGGATTGCCTCCGCCCTGCCCATACCCCACATTGATATTTTTCTTGATTGGATTCATGCTGGACACCATGCCGGGATGGAGTACCTGGCGCGGGAAAACACACTGGCTAAACGCCTGAACCCCAACCTGATCCTGGAAGGCTGTCAGCGGATTATCTGCCTGGCTCTGCTCTACAACCCGCCGCAAACAGCAGGCCAGTCGACAATCCAGGGGAAAGGTCGGGTCTCAGCTTATGCACGCACCCGTGATTATCACCAGATTATCTGGAAAAAACTGGCTGAAGTAGAAGCCTTTATTCATGAGGTTGCTGGAAAAGACGTTCGCACCAAATCCTATGTCGATACCGGACCCATCCTTGAGCGGTCGTATGCCGCATTGGCTGGAATCGGTGGCATTGGCAAGCATACCTGCCTGATCGTCCCGGGGAAGGGATCCTACTTCTTCCTGGCTGAAATCCTCACAGACCTTGAATTGCCCCTTGATCCTCCCTTTACCCGCGATCTCTGCGGAAGCTGCACGCGCTGCATCGATGCCTGCCCCACAAGCTGCATTTTGCCCAACCGCACGATTGACGCCGGGCGTTGTCTCAGCTACCTGACCATCGAAAACAAAGGGATCATTCCTGACGCATTAAAACCTCTGATGGGGTCATGGGTTTTCGGTTGTGATATCTGCCAGATGGTCTGCCCACACAACAGGGCGAACTCGAGTTCGACGAACACATTGGGTGACCCCCTGTTACCGGAGTATATCGACCTTCTCGAACTTCTCTCACTTGATGAAACAGCTTTTACCGAGCAGTTTGGTCAAACACCACTTTCTCGCGCCAAGCAAAACGGTATGTTGCGGAATGCTGCGGTTGCTCTGGGCAACCAGCGATGCCAGGAAGCATTACCTGCACTTGAGACCCTTCTGGAACACTCAGAGGACTATGCCGTTCAAGATGCCTGCGATTGGGCAATTGACCAAATCAGACAAACCCACGCATGAACAGCCGTTTATTTTGGGATTCATTCCATGTCACCACAGCCTGATTTTATGATTGGGAATGTGCCCATCTTTGGCGACCTCATCCTGGCGCCAATGGATGGGATCACGGATCTGCCTTTTCGGAGCCTTTGCCGCAAACTGGGTTCTGCCATGAGTGTGACCGAGTTCATCAATGCCCTGGATGTCCTCACCAATCACCCACGATACCATCATCGTCTGGCGTTTGAGCCCCTCCAACGCCCGCTTGCGCTTCAGTTCCTGGGGGATGAGGCGCAACAAGTGCTTGCCGCGGCTTATAAGATCGTACCCCTCGTTAAACCGGACATCATCGATATCAACTTAGGCTGCCAATCGAAAAATGTCACAGCACGTGGAGCGGGCGCTGTCCTTATGAAGACTCCGAAG
>CAZWDG010000082.1:0-7208 GCA_964633075.1 uncultured Candidatus Brevefilum sp. | reverse complement strand
CGTTCTGATGGCCGCCGGGGCAGCGGGGCTCAGCTTCGGGGTGCCGGTAGGGATGTTGTGCAAAGATGATCTGGTCAAAGAGGAGCGCAGCCATTTCAGCGGTGTCCTGGTCACGGATCGCCAATGCTGTCAACAATTGGTTTTTTTGGCGATGGAATTCCTTCTCTGGAAAGGTAGGAGACCGTAAGCTCTCTGCGATCAGATCCAGCATCAGCGTCAGATCTTCACTCAGACAATGAGCGCTGAAGGAAGTTATCAAGGTACCGGAAGAGAAACCTAAGTGGGCACCGACGGATTCAATCTCGTTATACATGCCCTGAAAATCATGTTTTGCTGTGCCTGTCATCAACCCATTCGCTGTCAGATAGCTCAATCCAATTTTTTCTGCGGGGTCAAAGAGGCTCCCGCTATTCAGATAGCCTTTAATGGAAAGCGTTGGGCTGTTAAAATTTGAGCGGGTCAGAACGGTGATCCCATTTGCCAGCACTTCACGGGTGATGTTATCTGGACTCGGCAGCGCATTGTTGTGTTCGGCGTTTACAGGTGTCTTCATAGCATGGAAGCGCTTTCTTTCGGTGTATAAAATCCGACCACGCGGTTTTCAGGCCTGAGGTAAGTTTGGGCAGTTTGCAACAGGCTTTCCGGCGTGACCTGCATCAGGTGGGCGATGTAATTCTCAAACCAATCGTAGCGATCAAACATTTCGCAATAGCCTAACCAAAAAGCCTGGTTGGTGATGTTTTCGCTGCTGTAAGCAAATAAAGCCTTGGCTTGTTTGATAGCACGTTCGATCTCCGAAGTGGTGATGGGCGAGTCTAAAACGCGGGCAATTTCCTGGTCAACAGCGCGCAGCACCTCCTCAGGGGTGTGTGCGGGGTGGACGGTCAGGTTGATCAAATAAAGGTAGGGATCCAGGGTGGCTTGTTGTGCGCCAAAACAAGAGACTGCGATTTCACCTTCTACCAGGGTGCGATAAAGTCGGCTGGTTTTGTTGGTTGTGCCGCCTGATCCAAACATGTTCAGGCTGGTCGGACCGGTCAGTAAACTGTCCAGTACCGTCAGAGTGAAGAAGTCCGAATCCCTGGCGGCAGGAGCATGATAGGCAATCTGAACGTAGCTTGTTTCCCCCGGGCCACTCACAGCTACTCGCCTTTCCCTATTCACGGGTGAGTCGGGTGGAATATCGGGCTTGGGCATTGGATTCCCGGGGATGGATCCGAATTGGGATTCGATTTTTTCAAGCAGGGCATCGGTCTCGAAATCACCGGCGATTGCCAATACGGCATTTCCTGGGTGGTAATACTGGCGGTAATGGGCGTAAAGGTCATCACGACTGATCGTCTCAAGGTCCTGTCTGAGGCCGATGACTTCGTTACGATAGGGGTGATGGGAAAATGCCTCGTTTTGTACGGCTTCACCCAGCAAGAAGAGGGGTTGGTTTTCATTCCCTTCGCGCTCTGAAATGACCACATTGCGCTCGCGTTCGACTTCTTGTAGGTCAAAACGGCTGTTGATCATGCGATCTGCTTCCAAAGCAAGGCTGATATCAAAGGCATGGGCAGGGAGGGTTTCAAAATAAGTTGTCCAGTCCAGATAGGTCATGGCGTTCCAGATTCCCCCAATACGGGAGATTTCTCGATCAAGATAACCCGGTGGGAATTTATCGGTGCCTTTAAATTGCATATGTTCCACCCAATGCGAGATGCCCGTCTTACCGATGGTTTCATCCCGAGAACCTACATGGTACCAAAGCCAGGTGCTGATGATGGGTGCGGTGTGGATCTTCTTGAGATGCACGGTCAAGCCGTTATCGAGGGAGAGAAGCTGCGTTGTCTTTGTCATAAATTTTTACTCACATTTGATCCTGTAAAAGTGTCATGCTTGCTTGTATGATTGTAGGGATGATTATATTCGATAATCCAGGTAAAATGACGGAAGGTGAAGGAGTACTTTCAGGTATCAAGAGCATATTCATTTCCGATACAGACACCACCCAATTCCGATGGTGCGGGTGTACCCACCCGCACCATCGCTTGGCTTGATGGACACATCCAGTTAAAGTCCCTTCATTTCGTGAAGGGATTTAGGGTTAGGTATCTATGAAATTATTCACGAATCCGTCGCTTATCGTATACACAGTTACCTTGTGAACACTGAGTACCTGAATTTTACCTTCCTCCTGGCACCTCCCTAAAGGGATGGAAAAAAAGTCCCTCTTCCTGAAGGGAGGGAAAAGGAACAGGGTCAGGAGACCCTGTGCGAACGTCTTGTGATGGCGCGGGTGTCCTCATCCGCACGATCAAATTCGTGCGAATTCGAACGAGGGGAATTTTTAATATGTGTGGTTGGAAAATAGGGATGATGTTCTTAAAAGGCGCGATCCTAGCTTAAGCCTTGATTGTGGGTTAATGTCTTTTTTTCTTTTTCATTTTTCCCGGGTTCATCTTGGTCAGCAGCATGGTTATTGATGCGGCGATAGCGTATCAGCAGTAAAAATCCGATGGCGATGGTTGCCATCCCGATACTCATCCCACGCGCCTGTAATGGGCCAAAGAAGACATTTGGTAACGGGTGACTGCCCAGACCGAAGATATCGGCCATGCCGGTGAAAACGCAGATCACATATCCCGTGCTGATCAATCGCATACCGATTTCGGCGGCGATGGTTTTCTTACCCGTTGGCCACATAGCACTCAAAGTCAGGTAACTGCCAAGGGTGATCATCCCAAGGCCAACCAAGAAGACCGAAATTTGAACAAATCCGATCACCCGGCTGCGGTCAAGCCCAAAGAGGCTGGGACGCGCCCCTAAAAGAAAAAACAGATAACCTAAGACGGCCAAACCCAATCCAACCCGAATGCTAACTTTCGGATAAGAGAGATCCGTTTCCTCGGGATCGATTTCCGGAGTCGAGTTGCTTTGTGCTTGATCTGGTTGTGTTTGTTGTGGGTTTTCTTGATTTCTCATGATGCCGGCAGGGTATTTCTCAGGATCCTGAGCCAATTCGCGTTAAAAATGTTGGCGATGTCATCTACATTGTAACCCTTTTCAGCCAGATGTGGGATGAGTTTGGGCAAATCAGCCATGGTATCGATCTCATGGGGCACAGAGTCGCAGCCAAATCCACCGTCAAAATCGGTGCCCAATCCCACATGCCTGGTATTGCCTGCCATCTGGCAGACATAATCGATCTGGGCAGCCACAGCCTCCAGAGATATGGCTGCTCGTCCTCCCTGTGAGCGCCAATCCCAATTTAAAAAGGCATTTAAAGGGACGATGCCCATCACACCATCACGCTCGATCAACCCCAGGATGGTTTCATCTTTTAAATGTCGATTATTAGGGATGCCTTGAATGAGGGATTCAGCGTTGGAGTGAGAGGCGATAATCTGGCCATCGTAAACATCCAAAGCCTGCCGAGCAGATTGATGATCCATATGACTGATATCCAGGGTTATGTTGAGTGCGGACATATTTTCTAATAATTCAAAACCTGCTTTGGTGAGCGGTCCGGGTTCCCTGGTGCCGCCGCAGTAGCGGTTACCAGCCCAGGCGGGCCCGATCAACCGGACACCCCAGGCGTACCAGTCTTCAACTTCTGGGGGTTCTTTGATGCCCTCAGCCCCTTCCATCAACATCACGATCCCAACCGGAGGGGGTTCTTCTGCAGGGATGGCGAGGTGAGCGTCCCATTCTGCCAAGTGTCCCGTGAGATCAGATTGGTTCTGCAGTAATCGGAATTTATCCGGATGGTCATCGGTTAGGCGCAAATAAGCATCCAGGTTTTCTCGGTAACAGGCATAGGCCTGAGCCGGGGTCTCATAAAGGCGGACAGGATATTTCCCCAAATCTAGGCGACGGGGCGAACAATACAAGGTCCCAAAAACAATCCCCGCGTTGGCTTCCTGGTATTGAGGCCAACCCAGCAAGGTATTCCCGTTGAAATCCGGGATGGGCGTATTTATCTCTGACTGGCGGATGTCATAGGCTGACTGTGTATAATCCCGGTTGAGATTGATGATGTTCCAGGCAAGGTCTTCGTGGGAATCGATTAATAATGGCATGGGTATAAAAAAATGGCGCACCGGCAAAACGGTGCGCCTTGAGCTTATTGTCCTTTATGCTTCTTCTTCAGCGTCCGCTTGAGGTTCCTCTGATTCGGCTTCTTTCGTTTCATGTTCAGCAGTGGTTTCTTCGGTTACGGCTTCCCCAATATCAGCTACTTCAGTTTCTTCTTCGGCGACAGGTTCTTCCACATTTGTTTCTTCTGCTTCTGATTCGGCCAGGGGTTCCTCTATAACGGCTTCTTCCGTTTCTGCTTCAGCGACGGGTTGATCGCCGGTTGTTTCTTCTGCTTCTGATTCAACTGGGGGTTCCCCAGAAACCGCTTCTTCTGTTTCTGCGTCTATTGGCGATTCATTAACTTCTTCTTCTGTGGTTTCTTCAAGATTCTCTACAGAGAGATTAGTGACATCCAATTCCTCTCTCATCGCTTTCAAATCAAGGTCAGTGTATGCGGGGGAATCGACTCGGCGTAAACTTAGTCCGATGCGGTGGGTATCCTCTTCGATCTTGATGACGCGTAATGTAACCACATCGCCCTCATGCAAGACCTCTTTAGGGTGTTCAATCCGGCGTTCACTGATCTCGGAAATATGGATCAAACCTTCCAAGTCCTTATCTTCATCCTCAAACAGTAACCGGGCAAATGCGCCAAAATTGGTCAGACGAGTGATCTTACCCTCAACCAATTGGCCTTCGGTCAGATTGTCGACTTGCTCATTCCAGGGATCGTCCTCCAAGCGGCGGATCGAGAGGCCGATGCGTTTGCGATCCACATCAACGCTGATGACCTTGACCTTAATTTCCTGGCCAACTTCAAGGATCTCACTGGGGTGATTGACATGCTTCCAGGAAAGCTCGGAGAGATGAACGAGTCCGTCGGCGCCGTTGATGTTGACAAAAGCGCCAAAATCTGCCAGGCTGGTCACTCGCCCTGTGCGAATTTCGCCTTCTTCTAACTCTTCGATCACCCGCTCTTTGATCGTATCGCGCGTATCACTGCTGGCGGCGCGCTCTGACAGAATCAATCTTCGGCGGTCACGATCCACTTCAATCACGCAGGCTTCAATTTCCTCACCGACCATTTCAGCATAACGCTCTTCCGGTGAATTGCCCGTCAGCGTTAAGCGCCGGCTGAGCCCGATTTGGGATGCGGGAACAAAGCCTCGAATAGTCCCCAGAGGTACCAGGAGCCCACCCTTATTAAAACCTTCAATTTTGGAAGTGAATGAACCTTCAGATTCCAAAAGCTCCTCTGCTTTTTGCCAGTTCTTTTCTTCTAACGCTCGGGTGTATGAGAGGATCAAATTGCCGTTAGCATCTTCAGGATTGATGATGTAAACGGCGATTTCTTCTCCAACCTTAAAGGATTCACGGGTTTCAGTATCAATTGAATCCAGTTCTTTACCAGTCAGAATCCCCTCCGATTTAGCGCCAACACTGATCAGGATTTGGGTATCGTTGATGCTGGCAATGGTCCCCTTGCGGATCTCTCCGCGCTTCGGAAAGTCAATGGTCAAACCTTCCTGTGCCAATAAGGCTTCCATCTTGTTGGTGGGTTCTTCTTGGTTTGCTTGTTCCCCCATATTGTTTACGACATCATTTTGGTCCATAAAATTAATAACTCCAGAGTTGAATTTCTCACTGATTATATGATGTAAATTAAAACTTGACAACCCTCAAACTTTAGGGGATTTTTACATTTTAGATACATATCAGCCGCTAGTATTGTACCGATTCGGGGTGGATTGTCAAATTGTTGCTGAGGTCACATATTTGGTGCAGGAAAGGGGATCAATCCTCATCCTCACTGATGATTTCCCGGATCTGGGTTCTTGGATCCGGTTCCGTGATGATGCCTCTTTCTTCCATGGCATCAATGATCCGCGCAGCCCGAGTATAACCGATCCGCATTTTACGCTGCAGCATCGAGATTGACGCCTGTCCTTCTTCCCTGACGATTTGTACTGCTTGATTGAATTTTGGATCGAGGTCCTTTTCCTCTTCGATTTCTTCCCACAAGGGCGTCTGTTTGAGCGGGACACCCCTGGATGTCTGGAAGGCGGCTGACAGGTCTGGGCGTTCCGGTGCTCCTTTTGAGACAGTGAAGGCACGCCAAAAGGAAGTCAGCCGGATGACCTCCTGATCAGAAACGAAAGCGCTCTGGATTCGCACGGGTGCAGCTGCATCTGGTGCCTGGAAGAGCATATCCCCACGACCCAGCAACCGCTCAGCGCCGGGCTGGTCCAGGATGACGCGGCTGTCCACTGAGGAAGCCACGGCAAATGCAATCCGAGCCGGGAAATTGGCTTTGATCAGACCGGTCAAAATGTCCGTTGATGGGCGTTGGGTGGCGATGATCAGGTGAATACCAGTTGCCCGTGCGAGTTGTGCCAGGCGGGTGATCGCCCGTTCGGTCTCATCCGGAGCGAGCATCATCAGGTCAGAAAGCTCATCAATCACTATCAGCAGGTAAGGCAGCTTCTTTTCACCAGTTTTATCACAATGGGCGTTGAAGTCTGCAATATTGCGGGTTTTAGTCTCAGAAAATTTCCGATACCGGTTGTCCATTTCTCGCATCATCCACTGCATGGCGCCCACAACATGTTCTGCCTCCACAATCACCGGGGATAATAAATGGGGGATGCCGTTATATCCCGTCAGTTCAACCCGTTTCGGGTCGACCAGAATGAGGCGCAGCTCATTGGGGGTCATATTCAGAAGGAAACAGGCGAGGATCCCGTTGATACAGACCGATTTGCCTGCACCGGTTGTGCCAGCGATCAACAAGTGAGGCATGGCGGTCAGATCAGCAGCGACAGTATTCCCAGCCACGTCCTTTCCCAGGATCATTTTTAACGGTGACCTGAGATTCTTATAAGCAGAACTGGTGATGACATCGCTTAATGAGACCACCGCTACCTGTTGATTGGGGACTTCAATGCCTATATACCCTTTGCCTGGTACGGGGGCTTGAATTCGTATTCTTGACGCTGCCAGAGCCAGTGCAAGATCATCCGCAAGGGCAGTGATCTTTGAGACCCGCACCCGGGTCTTGCCGTTGCGCGATTCAATAAAAGATGGTTCCACACCGAACAAGGTACTGGTTGGCCCGCGGCGAATTTCGACCACACGGGCAGGGGCAC
>CAZWDG010000081.1:0-7220 GCA_964633075.1 uncultured Candidatus Brevefilum sp. | reverse complement strand
TCAAAACGGGCATCATCGAATGGCAGCGGTTCACCTTCATCAATCGCATACACTTGCACATTCAACGTAGAAAGGCGCGCTTTGGCGATCAATTGATTGGGCCGGTAGGCTTCCGTGGCATGACAATCTGCTGGGAGAGGGGCAAGGGATGCCAATAGCTCACCGCCGCCGGTGCCCATATCCAAAAGACTTTCAGCTTCTGCTAAATATTCCCTCACCAGGGAAGGATAATCCCAGGGAGGTTCTGCCTGGATCAGGCGATTCTCCAACCAGCCAAAGTCCCAGCCGGTGAAAGCAGCTGACTCGGCATCCTTGACAAGGTCCTGGTAGCGCTGGGGGTTAATGATTTTCATTCGCTTGACCTCTGCTGACGATGCGAGGACCCGCTTGCTTGCGATTCCAATTTCCCGGCCAAACCGCCAGTGCGATAGCGGCTATTCCCATCCCCACACCTAAAACGACGAGGAAAGCTGCGATCAAACCTGCTGGCGGGAAAAGGGCTATCAGCAAGAAGCCGATCAGCGCCAATAAGAACAAGCCACCTGCCACAGCCCCCAGGATGCCAGCGATGCGCAAGCCTCGCTTGGGGGAAGCCAAACGTGGACCTTGTATCCTGCCCGTAACGCCATTCACAATCAAAACCTGGGCTTGTCCCTCGTCGTCCAGGTAGTGGGTTGCATAGATTGGGAGGAGGAATTGGGTCCAATGCAATTTGTGGTAATCTGCTTTGACCGCGAAATTCCTGTGATGCCCTGCTCCGGCTGCCTGGGCACAGATTTCTCCCACTTCTTTATTGATCCTGGGAATAGCCATCGGCCAGGCTTCTGTTGGGGGCAAATCCGGAACTTCCAATAGGGTCTGATCGAGTTGCTGGAGGGAGAAAGGCTCAGCCTGGTCATATGGATAACCGCCAGTCATTTGTTCCCGGTTTTGATGCTCTTCAAGTGCCGGAACGGGGATATTATTCACATGGGTTGTTAATTCGCCAAGGCGCGGCTCCCAGCGGATGCGATCTTCGATTTGTTTGCGGGATGTCCACTGACCATTGATATATGCTTCTTTGGTGCTCTCCACCTGATAATCGAATCCAGCTTCCATTTGCCAGTGTCCGGTGACATCGCAATCCACCAGCCACAAAGGCCAGTAGATCGCCCGAGTCCGCGTCAATAGGGCTTCTGTCGTAAAATCCTCGGGCTTGATCCAGACACCTGTGACAAACGCATCATAAATCGAACGCAGTTGAGTCTCTCTGATTTGGAAGGGTAAGATGAGTTCGGGCATGGCGGAACGCATTCGAACGGGTTGGGTTTCGAGCTGTCCTCTACCGCAAATCGGGCAAACGCTCTCAGTGGATGAATGTGGGACCAGGAAGATCCGTCGACAGAATAAACATCCCATCGATTTCCGTCCCGCACCCCACAAGGTTTGGGTATCTTCGATAATTGAGGTGAGGGGAGCCTTATTCGTACTCATTTTGCCTCCGATTGACGCGCCTTATTAAACAGGATCACACTGAACACCAGGCCAACGACGAACAAGATGATCCCCAATACAAGTGGGATGAGGCCTACGCCGCCAAGCAGGATCAGCGGTAGACCAATCAGAATGAGGAGCGTCCCGGGGGCTAAAATGGCAGCAATCGCCAGCCATACTTTCCACCAGGCAACGGGTTTTTGACCGGCAATCGTGCCTGTCTGACCATTGACCATGATTTGATAGACCTGATCCTCATACTTGTACGCCGTCAGGTAGATGGGCAGGAGGATATACCGCCAGGATTCATCTGAAAAATCGGCGGTCATGCTGAAGTTGCGCACATGATGGGTGGGGATGTCCTGGTAGCAGGCATTTTTTGCCTCTTCACGGATGGCTGCTTTGCCTACCTCCCAGGCTTCTGTCAAAGTTCGCTCATAGGCTTGCGCCTGCCAACCGGCCAGATAGTCTGGATGATAGGGCACCAGGTCGTGCAGGTTGAAAGGGAGAAGTTTTGAAAGGATCGTGTGGCTGATTCGTGCAGGGTCGCTTCCTGAGACCAAATGATCATCAACCTCCAGATCCACTTCACCATCTTCCCAACGCCAATCGATGCTTGTGCGAGTCTCCCAGCGTTTTTCATGGGCGTTATAATGACGTTCGGTCCTTTCATAGCCAACCTGGGCGCGCCAGCTTGCCCTGATGCGGGCGTCAAAGGTCCAGAAGGGGAGGTAAATACCGGTAAAACGGCGGAGGATCGCATTGGCGGAGAGTTCATCCGGGTGAAACCAGCCTTTACCCAGCCATTCAGCAGCGATTCTCTGGGTCCCTTCGGGGGTGATTTTAAACGGCACCAGGGTGCGAGGGCGCAGCAATTCCTCCAAACTGACGGTCAGGTTGACCTGGTTGGAGGCGCAAAAGGGACAGCTGGTGCTGAGGGCGCCCTGGGGGATGGAAAGTTCGGCGCCGCAGGAATCGCAGTGCATGACCTGCCGTTCGATGCCCCAACCTCGATTGGATTGAGAAATTGTTTCAAGAGTAAATTCAAACGATTCTGCTGAGCGGCCCAGGCTTTTGGCTTTGACCGGAGCGGTATAACCGCAATATTCACAAGCGACACCACCGGCAGCGACATCGTAAGCCACATTAGCGCCGCAGTTTGGGCAGGCATAACTTATGGTTTGGTCATTTTGGGGAGCAGCCTTTTGGGGCGCATAAACAATAATCCCCGATACCCGGGAATCGGTTTGGATGAATCCCTGGGGTCGTTCCCATGATTCCTTTTGGATGGGTTGCTCAACCATTCCTGTGACCTCCTTTTCGACGTGCTTGATCCTTTCTATTTTATCGCAAAGCGGGTGAAGGGACAAAGCACCGCGCAATGATTTGAATTGCTATTTTTATGGAGGGATAGGCGAATTTGCCTCATGCGATAAAATTAGGTTATGACATTCATCATTGATGGACATAACTTGATTCCCCGCATGCCTGGGATGGATCTTTCAGATGTGGATGATGAGGAGAAATTAATCCGTTCCCTGCAGGATTATTGTCGTTTACGCAGGACATCGGTGGAAGTCTATTTTGACCAGGCGCCTGCCGGGTTTGCAGGGGAAAGGCGTGTTGGGCAGGTTCGGGCGCATTTTGTACGCACCGGTCGAACGGCTGACGAAATGATCATGTCACGACTGAATCAGTTGGGGAAACGGGCGAAAAACGTCCGGGTGGTCAGTTCAGATCGCCAGGTACAGGCGGCAGCCCGTGCCGCGCATGCCGGGGTTATTTCGTCGGAGGAATTTGCTGTGGAATGGGAGAAATTGATCCAATCCGAACCTGAATCTGACCCTCGCAATCGGATGCTTTCGGAATCGGAGATCAAAGCATGGGAATGGATTTTTCGGCGGGGGCATCCACCTTCTGAAGAAGATTAATTCTACAAATTAGGTAAACTTTGTAAAACTCTAATCTAAATTTAATGTTTTTGGGTATTTTATTAAGTAGACTTATCAATAGACACAAACTTTTATTGGTAATGGGTGTGTCTACCACCCTTTGATCTGCGGGACAAACTGTTCTAAAGAGAAGATGGTGGTTATCTCCCTGAAGATTGCCTGGCGTGTCCCCCCCACGCCGGGCATTCAGTTTAATGGCTTGTTATAATGCCTTTCTTGTGCCAATGAGAGGTGTTGAGATAAGGTTAAAATTGAATTATCGTTTTATACTATCATTTGAGGTCAATCCCTATGGCAAAAATTCCTGATTATCCAGAAAAGACCCTGCTGGCTGTGCTTGCGCATCCAGATGACGAAACTTTTGGGATGGGAGGGACCTTGGCTCTTTATGCGCGACAAAAAGTTAATGTCCATCTGATTTGTGCCACACGGGGTGAGATGGGAGAAATTGGTCCCGAGTATCAGGAAAGGATTAAGAGTGCAGCCTGTTTACGAACACAAGAATTACGCTGCGCAGCGGAGGTGTTGGGGATCGATCAGTTACATTTCTTGAATTATCGCGATTCAGGTATGCCAGGATCGGAGGCCAATCAAGATCCCAGAGCGCTGGCTTCACAGCCAGTGGAAAAAGTGGCAGGTGAAGTGGCCCACCTGATCCGCAAGATCCAGCCCAACGTCGTGCTGACCTTCGACCCCATCGGGGGGTATCGTCATCCCGATCATATCGCGATTTACAGGGCAACCGTGATGGCCTTTGAGATGTCTGGTGATGAGTCATTCGCGGATGCAGAAAAATTACCGCCCTTTAAACCTGAAAAGCTGTATTTTCACCTGATCAATCGAACCTTCTTGCGGATTACAGTCTGGGTATTGCGTTTGTTGGGTCAAAACCCACGTCATTTTGGGCGAAATAAGGATATTGACCTGGTGGCGATCTCGCAGGTGGATTTCCCAACCCATGTCAAGATCGATATTCGCTCGGTGAGGGCGGTTCGGGAACAGGCAACTGTGTGCCATGCTAGCCAGGGTGGGGAGCAGATGAACAAGGGCTTACGGGGCTTGGTCACCCGCACCTTTGGCGGTCATCATGATCTCTTTATGCAGGCATATCCTGAGCTGGATGGCGGTGAGAAAGTAAGAAGCGATTTATTGATGTAAAAAAAGTGAATGGTGCATGGTGAATGGTGAATGGTGGGTGAAGAAATTCCTATCCCACTCACTTATTCGCCATTCACCAATCATCCCTTATTCTAATGGCAGAAACCTACAACGGCTATCCCACAGGTTCTTCGCTTTGTGCTTCAATCGTCTCGAAGGCCAGCCCATCCGGGCCTTTGGTTATCAGGACGGTGTCTCCTTGACTGATCTCTCCACTGACGACCTTCAGAGCCAGGGGGTTTTGCACCTCACGCTGGATGGTGCGCTTGAGGGGACGGGCGCCAAAATCCGGGTCGTACCCTTTTTCTGCCAGGTAATCTCTCGCCTCTTGGTCTACTTTCAGGACTAAATTACGCTCCTTCATTAAATCCGCTACACGGGCTAATTGAATATCAACAATTTTGGCTAAATCTTTCTTTGTCAGGGGTTTGAAGATAACAATCTCATCCACGCGGTTGAGGAACTCCGGTCGAAAATGCGCCTGGAGAAGACGGTTGACCTGGTCTCGCGAGACTTCTTTGATCTGGGATTCTTCCGCCACTGTGCTCATCCACAATTCGTTGCCCAGGTTGCTGGTCATAATCACCACGGTATTGCGAAAATCCACAGTGCGTCCCTGCCCGTCGGTCAGGCGTCCATCATCCAAGAGCTGTAAAAGCGCGTTGAAAACCTCAGCGTGAGCTTTCTCGATTTCATCAAAGAGCACCACGCTGTAGGGTCGGCGGCGGACAGCTTCGGTCAGTTGCCCACCCTCTTCAAAACCCACATACCCGGGCGGCGCCCCGAACAAGCGACTGACGGTGTGCTTTTCCTGGTATTCGCTCATATCAATTCGCACCATAGCATCCTCATCATTGAAGAGGAACGCCGCTAACGCCCGGGCCAGTTCAGTCTTGCCGACGCCCGTTGGGCCGAGAAAGATAAATGATCCAATCGGGCGGTTAGGATCCTGCAGACCGGCGCGTGCCCGTCGAACAGCGTTGGAGACGACAGCCACAGCCTCGTCCTGACCGACAATGCGCTGATGTAAACGTTCTTCCATGTGCATCAATTTTTGCATTTCACCTTCCAGCAAACGGGATACGGGAATCCCGGTCCAGTTGGCGACCACCTCTGCAATTTCCTCATCGTCTACTTCTTCTTTTAACAGGGTGGAGTCTTCCTGAAGTTTATTGAGTCGGTTTTCCGCATCCTGCAGACGCGATCTTAATTCGTTCATAGTGCCATAACGCAAGCGAGCGGCCTTTTCAAGGTCTGCGCGACGCTCTGCATCTTCGATTTCTGTCTCTGTCTGGTCGATTTGCTCCTTTAGATCGCGGATATCCTGGATGGCCTCTTTCTCCATTTGCCAGCGGGTGTGCAATTCACTGGCTCTTTCCCGCAAATCTGCCAGCTCTTTTTCAATGCTCTCCAAACGTTCTTTGGAAGCTTTGTCTTTTTCAATCTGTAAAGCCTGACGCTCAATCTCCAACTGCATGATGGCGCGATCGACCTCATCCAAGGGCTGCGGCTTTGAATCGATTTCAGTCCGCAGACGCGCTGCGGCTTCGTCGATCAAGTCAATGGCTTTATCCGGCAAGAATCGGTCGGCGATGTAGCGATGTGAGAGTGTCGCCGCTGCGATCACAGCCGGGTCCGTGATGCGCACACCGTGATGGACTTCGTAGCGCTGTTTTAATCCTCGCAGGATGCTGATGGTATCCTCCACAGAGGGTTCAGTCACGAACACGGGCTGGAATCGGCGTTCCAGGGCGGCGTCTTTTTCAACGTGTTTTCGGTATTCATCCAGTGTGGTTGCGCCAATCATATGCAATTCGCCCCGCGCCAACATGGGTTTGAGCATATTGCCGGCATCGACCGCGCCTTCAGCGCCGCCTGCGCCGACAACTGTGTGCATCTCGTCGACGAACAGAAGGATCTCGCCTGCTGATTCGGTGATCTCTTTGAGGACGGCCTTCAGCCGCTCTTCAAATTCGCCGCGATACTTGGTACCTGCGACCAGCGATCCGATATCCAGGGCGATGATTTTCTTGTTCTTCAACCCATCCGGCACATCCCCGTTGACGATGCGCTGAGCCAAGCCCTCCACAATCGCTGTTTTACCGACTCCCGGGTCGCCAATCAGGGCAGGGTTGTTCTTCGTCCGTCGTGAAAGGATCTGTATGACGCGTCGGATCTCCTGATCCCGGCCAATTACCGGGTCTAATTTGCCTGTCCGTGCCAGGGCGGTTAGATCACGCCCATACTTTGCCAACGCCTCATAGGTCGATTCAGGTGTCTGGGTGGTGACGCGCTGGGTGCCACGCACCTCTTTGAGCGCATGTAAAATCGCGTCCTTAGTGAGCCCATAACTTGAGAGGCGCTTGCCCTCATTGCTCTCCGTCAATCCAAGTAAAAGATGTTCTGTCGAGATGTAATCATCGGACATCCCTTTCGCATAACGCTCTGCGGTGCTCATCACCTGTGAGGTTTGCTGGGAAAGTCCAGGCTGACCTGCACCACCCCCATAAATCTTGGATCTTGACTCAAGATCATGCTGAAGTTCTTCCCGCAAAGCATGGGGGCTGCCAGACACTTTAGTGACTATAGCAGGTACCACCCCTTGATCCTGGTTCAGGAGGGTAAGAAGCAGGTGTG
>CAZWDG010000080.1:0-7292 GCA_964633075.1 uncultured Candidatus Brevefilum sp. | reverse complement strand
TATAATAGGTGCGCCCAACGCCGCCGTATGATGCGGCCTCATAAGCCAGACGTGGGCGACCACCCTGGGTGGCTGCATCCCAGTTGATATCCACATCGCGGAAGGTGATATCCTCGGCGACTCCCCAAACATAACCTTTGTATGACAAATAGCGGGTGTTCTCGGTCACCACCATGAAGTGCACATGGTGCCCCGTGCTATAGCCTGTATCATCCACAGAGGCGATATATTGGCCTCGCATCACAGGCACGCCAACCTTTTTCAGTCCGCTGGGGATGCTGTTTTGTGCGATGTGCAAATAGATCTGGTAGGTCCAGGGCGTGGTGGACCGGTCTTGAAGGGTGATGCTGTTGGTGCAAGCGGAGTCTCCGTTGGCACAGGTATCCTTCCAGTGATAGACGGTTCCGCCCTTGGAAGCTACCAAAGGGAACATGGTCCCATCGGCAAAGTCAAAGGCATGGGTGCAATAATAAGTTGGGTAACACGAGGTGTGGCTGACGGACCAGGTCAGTCGTTTTTCTAAATTTGCCACCCAGGGAAGATAATAACCACCAAAGACCGTGCCTGATTTTGGCATGGCCTGATCTTCTGCCACGAGATCGCCCTGGATGCTTTTTTCAGCATATTGAAAGCCCTTGAAATGTTCATTGAATTTTTCATTGTCTTCTAAAAGCACCTGCCATTGCCCTGCTTCATCAAGTTTAGCGAGTGCCAATTCGGGTTCTCGGTCGATCCAGGTTTTCGTCTCCGGATCGATCGCCACCAACCAGACGATCGCCATCTGCCCATCATCCTGGATCTGGATGTGATCAATCTCGTAGTTAAAGGCTGCCCAGCGACCTTCCGCCTTTTCCAGGGCAGATTGAACCGCTGCGATCAAATCCGGATCACCTTCTTCCATTTGGGAAGGTTTTTCGTCCATTGGGGCGAGTCCTGAAACCTGATGGTCCAGTGGATCCGTGACGATCGTGATGACAAATAAACCAAGGCAAATCAATGCCAGCAGGAAAATACCAAATTTTAGTGTTTTGCTCACAATCAACTCCTTCGTTCCGTCAGCGTGGGGCGTCATGGCGCTGAAGGTGTCCCTGAGGGATGTGTATTTCTTCAACCCATCTCAAATGATTGCAACAATTATGCCAATCGGCTTGTGGCGATGAATTTCAGATTTTCAGGTCACACGATTAGAAGCAGCGTTTTTTCTCACTCTTGCATGACTTATGCCATCTCATCGCTTGTCAATCATCTCGGGGAGATGGAATAAAACCCATGTTTTACTAATGGGGATGAGTGCGTCAATCATCCCATAATTGGGTACAATGGGTCACTGAGAAATAAATTGAGGAAAGCCTGAAAGGATTATTCTTTGAACGCTCGCCTGCGAAGGCAAACCAGAGTGATATCGTCTGATTGTTCAATCCCCTCCTGGAAACGGCGCACATCTTCTTCAATTGCCCTGATGATCCATTGGCTGGGTTGGTTAGCCACTTTTTTGGCCAATTTGGTGAGATTGCGCATGCCATAAAACCCACCAGTTGGGTTGATGGCTTCAACGACGCCATCGGTATAGAGCAACAAGGTATCATCCACATCGATATGTTGCGAACTGGCAACCCAGGCGGCATTTGGATCAATCCCCAAAGCAATGCCGTTTGGGTTCAACCGTAGAATGTCTGATGCCTGATTTTTGCGGATCAGTAGAGGGGGATGATGCCCGGCATTGCAGTAGGTTAAGCGACCGCTATCGGGTTCTAATACGCCATAAAAGACCGTGATGAACATTTGAGCCCGTGTGTCCTGTAGGATGCGTTGATTGGTTGCCTGGAGCACCCCTGCCGGGTTCTCGGGATATTCCTGGGCATACGTCAATAATAAGGTTCGACCCAACGCCATGTACAAGGCTGCGCCGAAGCCCTTATCGGCCACATCGGCAATCAGAAAGCCCAATCTTTCATCCGCCATCATGAAGAAATCATAAAAGTCACCGGAGGTCTGACGGGCAGGTATTAGATTGGCTGCAATATCCCAACCAGGGATTTCTGGTGGGTGATCGGGCAGAAAACTGGCCTGGATGTTTCCAGCCAAACGCAATTCCTGCGTCACGCGTTGATGTTTAAGGGTCTCTTGAAAACTATCTGCCTGTTGGAGTGTGGTGGCGATCTGGCTGGCCAGGTTCTGTAAGGCAGGGGTATGTTGCTGTAAAGTTGTCCTATCCCAGCCTTGAGGGGTGGACCGCAGTTCAATAAATAGCCCACCCAAGGGTTTACCGGTTAACTGATCGAGAACAGGGGTTGTCAGAAGGGCAAAATGGCGCTCAGTCGTCTTTTCCCAGGGTAAGGGGTCAGTTTCAAGAAAGATTTGAGGTTCTCCCTGTGCCAGGAGCCAATCCCAAATTTGAGGTGTGTGGCCCTCCTTGCCATCCGGAAAGCGCAACAGGTAGGTTTCTGGTGCCAGCCAAATTGCCGCCCGATGACAGGGAAACATATTCGGGATGTGTTTTCTCAGCAGGGCGGGCAAGTTCCGGGCATCAACCGGCGCGGACAGGAGATCACGCCCCAGCCCTTCTAGCCCCATCAACTGGACTGTTTGACGCCTGCTTTTTTCCGCTGATTGGCTGAGCTGGTTGGCCAACAGGGCGATCAGTAGCAGCCCCAGGAAGTAAAATCCTAAAACAATTCCACCGTGTTCAACATAAATTCCGCTGGCTAATACGCCGATGACCAGTGAGATGAAAGGCAGTTCCATGGTCAGTGCGCTGAACCAGAAGATGCTGGCAGTGTTCTCGATACCAAATTTTGAATCCTGAACCCAGATAACGTACAGGAGCAAAGGCAGCCAGACCAGGAAAAAGATCAAGGCAAAACCAATCACAGCAATTATGGCGGGGTAAAGGTTCTGCGGGCTCAAACCGGGGATTGGGATCTTACCGCCAAGGTTTTGGTAGATTATCAGTGCGAATAAGGAGGGGATAAGGAGCGAGGCCAGGTTGAGGCTGGCAGTTCGGGCGGTGTTCCAACGTAAGTCCCGGTTGAATGAACGCCTCAGTGCCAAACACAGTTCGACGAGTGTCCAAATTACAAAAATCCAGATGATCGAAGGGCCAAAAATTAATAAACCGGTCCACAAGATCACCGTGACAAAATCGCCATCGGTAGCGATCATTTGCCCATTGCGCAGCGCGTGCATGATATAGAAGCGCAGTCGGCTGAAAATGATGATCGCGATAATGATTAATCCCATCCACAGGCTGTTGGAAGTGAACACAGCCCAATCCGATGAGAGGATCAGCCAGAACAAGCCGAGGATGACCAGCGGCAGGCTATAAAGAATGCCCACCACATCATTCATCATAAGGTAGCGGGTGGGTGCTGGCTGGTCGTTTAGCTCCGGGCGCAATTTTCTTTGGAGAAAGTGCAGCAACGCAATCATGTGATTCATTATATCCGAGAGTCTGGAGATTTCTGTTTGGCCTGCAGATTGCCGTGGATGGGAATTCCTTGATTTCGAGTGAGCAAGAGGGGGCACTCCCGACAAGGCAGAGGGAGATTGTTGGTGTTGCGTATGATAATCAAACCATTTGATTTTTTTGCTTTGATTAACCTTATTTTATTCAGAATTAAAATTAGGCTTTGAAATTTTTGGATTAAGGACTTGCATAGGATTGTAAAGTGTGATAAGATAACAGCCTAATCGGAGTAATCACTGTTTTCCAGAGAAGAATGAAAAAATTTTCTCGAAAATAGCGGATTTTTTGTTTAATTTTCATGGGGAATGAACCCCAAAAGGAAGCTAAAAACCGGAAGGAAGTTGTTATGCCCAGTTCATATTTAACAAAAGAGGGTTATGAAAGGCTACAAAACGAGCTGGACTACCTGCGCACAGAAAAACGCATCGAAGTGGCGATTCGTTTACGGGAAGCGCTGGAGGATGGCGAGTTAATTGAAAATGCCGAGCTTGAAGCAGCTAAAAATGAGCAATCCTTCGTCGAAGGGCGGATTAAGGAATTGGAGATCCTTTTAGCGAACGCACATTTAATTGAGGAGACCAATCATACCGATATCATTCAAGTCGGCTCCAAAGTTAAAGTCCAGGAAGAAGGGTATGATCCAGAGGAATATGTGATCGTTGGTGCCGCAGAGGCAGATCCGCGCCTGGGTCGTATCTCCAACGAGTCTCCCCTGGGTCAGGCGTTGCTAAATAAAAAGGCAGGTGATAAAGTTAAGGTCGAAGCGCCAGGCGGTGAATTCGAGATCACGATCCTGTCCCTAGGATAATTTCCAACGAATGTTTATCGACCCCGCCCGGCATGACTGGTCGGGGTTTTTCTTTATTATATGAAGGAAGGTTTCATGCTTAAAGATTCATTTTCTGAATTGGAATTGACACGGCTCGGCAAATTAAAGGAAATGCGAGAAAAAGGGATCGATCCTTATCCTACCCAAGCCAAGCAAACCCATACCAGCCAGGAAGCCATCGCTGCCTTTATCCAAAGGGAGGAAAGCGGCGATGAGATCCCCCTTCAGGTGACCTTGGCTGGGCGTTTGCGCGCCCTCCGTCCAATGGGCAAGATCGCCTTTGCGCATATTGATGATCGAGACGGGCGGGTTCAGCTTTTCTTTCGGATTAATGATTTGGGCGAAGAAAAGATGGCTGAGTTGGATACTTACTATGACCTGGGGGATTTCATTCAAGCCAGCGGTCACATGTTTCGTACCAACCGGGGTGAGGTCACGCTCTATGTTGAGGACTTCAAGATGTTGTCAAAAGCTCTGCGACCTCTGCCGGCAGCTAAGGATGAGATCGTGGATGGTGAGGTCATCCGGCATGCCACATTGAGTGATCCTGAAACCCGCTACCGGCAGCGTTATGTGGATTTGGCGGTCAACCCTGATGTTCAGGAGATCTTCAAAGTACGCGCGGCGACTTTACGAGCCTTGCGGGATTTTTTGGATGATCACGATTTTATCGAAGTCGAAACGCCCATCCTACAACCGATTTATGGCGGGGCAGCGGCTAAGCCTTTTATCACACATCATAACCAACTCCATCAAGATCTCTATTTGCGTATTTCCTTTGAGCTTTACCTCAAGCGTTTGCTTGTTGGCGGTTTGGAAAGGGTCTATGAAATCGGGCGTGATTTTCGCAATGAAGGTGTTTCCTTCAAGCACAATCCAGAATTTACCCAGTTGGAGTTTTACTGGGCTTATGCTGATTATCGAGACATTATGGATCTGACTGAGCAACTGGTGGCGTTTGTGTCCAACCAGGTATTGGGAACGACTAAAATCCGTATTAATGGCCAAGAGATCGATCTGGCAATGCCTTGGAAGCGGATGGAATTAAGTCAAGCCATCTTCGATGCTACCGGGATCGATATCGACGCACATCAAACTGCTGAGGCTTTGTCGGTTGCCATGGTTGGGAAAAATCTCAGTCCCAAACCAGGTGCCACGCGTGGCAAGTTAATCGATGGGCTGATCGGTGACTATTTGGAACCGAATTACCTTCACCCCACCATTCTTTATAATTATCCCAGGGATATCTCTCCCCTGGCTAAGAACAAGCCGGGTGATCCAACAAATGTTGAGCGTTTTGAGGGATTTATCTGGGGTATGGAACTTTGTAATGCCTTTTCCGAATTAAACGACCCCCTGGACCAGGAACAGCGCTTTGTTGAAATGGGACGCGCTTACGAAGAGGGTGATGAAGAACTGCATCCCATGGATCATGATTACCTGAACGCGCTCAGTTACGGTATGCCCCCTGCTGGTGGATTTGGGATGGGTGTGGATCGATTGGTGATGCTCTTAACTGGACGACGAAGCATTCGCGAAGTGCTCCTCTTTCCCCATCTCCGCAATGTGGTTGATGAAGATTGAGATGCGTGTATAATACTTTCAGGGAAATTAGCTGAGCCGCCCGGAACCGTAATTGCTGAACCGTAATTGACTGAAAGATCGTGAGCATCCATGGATGAACAGGCACTGATAATAGATGCGCTTGATGGCGACTTAAACGCCTTTAACAGTCTGGTGCTGCATTATCAGGATATGGCGTTCAATGTGGCCTATCGCATTATTGGGGAGCAAGGCGCTTCAGACGATGCAACCCAGGAGGCTTTCATTTCGGCCTATCAAAAGCTGGAGCAGTATCGAGGGGGATCATTTAAAGCCTGGTTGCTGAGAATTGTGACCAATGCCTGCTATGACGAACTTCGTCGGCGCCAAAGACAGCCGGCAATGCCCCTCGAGCCGGAGTTGGGTAACGGAGAAACCTTTGAGGACCCTTCCTGGATTGAGGATAAAACGCAAAACCCTGAAGAACAAAGTGAGGAGGCAGAGCTTCAAGCTGCCATCCAGAACTGTATCAACGCCTTGGAGGACAAGTTTCGTATAGTGCTGGTTCTGGTGGATGTTGAGGGATTGGATTATGAGGCCGCCTCACAAGCGGTAGGGAGGCCTCTTGGCACAGTCAAGAGCCGGCTGGCACGCGCCCGTGAACGGGTGCAGGAGTGCTTGCAGGGTTTTTGGGAACTTTTACCCGACCTCTTTCGTCTCAATGATGAGGAACCAGCATGAAAAACGAAAGGCGACGGACCCAGGAATTAATCACGCTCTCAGATTACCTGGATGATTCCTTAAACGCAGCCCAGCGAGAAAAATTTGACGCGCGTTTAGCAAGCGACCCCGAACTACGGCAAAGGCTGGAAAATTTGCGCAGGACAAAGCTCATCCTGGGCAGCTTACCGCGTCTGGCAACCCCCCGCAATTTTACGCTCACACCGGATATGGTCACAGTACGCCGACCAAAGCAACAGCCTTATTTTTCAACCTTGCGTTTGGCTTCCGCGCTGGCTGCCATTTTACTCGTCGTGCTATTTGGGGTAGAACGGTTGTTGGGTGTGGGTCTCTTATCTGCACGGCTTAGTTCTGATGCACCTCTTGAGGAAGTCGCTAAAGCCATTGAAGGTACCCCTCAACCCTTGATCCAATGGGGATCCTCGGGTTACGGAGGCGGAAGTGAGAGCGAGATATACGGCATAGGTGGGGATTCTGTCCCGATGGATGCACCCATGGTTGCCATGGAAGCTGCACCAGTTGAACAGGAGATGGAAGAAGAAGCCTTACCTGAAGAAGCAGTAGAAGCCATCCCAGCACCAGAACTGGCGCCATTGCCAAGGGAAGAAGCTAAAAAAATGGAAACCGATGATCAAGCGGTAGAGGGGAAAGATCTGATCCTTGGAATCAATCCTGAGCAAGCGGGAGAGATCATCGACCGCAGTGGACCGGATG
>CAZWDG010000079.1:0-7300 GCA_964633075.1 uncultured Candidatus Brevefilum sp. | reverse complement strand
GTAACGATGCCTAGAAATCCGATTGATATTGAAAAACTACTCATCCAACCCCATGACCTGTTTCGCAACAAATCGATGTTACTGACTTGCGGTGACTACACTCAGGGCGATTTCAACGCCATGACCATCGGTTGGGGCGCTTTCGGCACAATGTGGAGCGAACCCTTCGCTTTCGTCGCCGTGCGTCATTCACGCTACACCTATCAATTTATGGAAAAATATGACACCTTCACCCTATCGGGGTTTCCTCGGGAATACCGGGAAGCGCTTAGTTTGCTGGGCTCTAAATCCGGCCGTGATGGAGACAAGATGGCAGAATCCGGGTTAACCCCCGAAGCTTCCATCGCAGTCGCTGCGCCGTCTTATAAAGAAGCAGAAATCGTGATTGAATGCCGCAAGGTCTATGAAAACGATCTGAATCCCGCCCACTTTCTTGACGAGACGATTTATCGCCACTACCCCACCCGCGATTTCCATCGCATTTATTACGGGTGGATTCAGCATGTCACCGGCACAGATAAATATTCTGCCTGAATATCATGCCTCTACTATAAATAATTTCAGATCCCCGGGATTTTAATCATAACCGCATCTCAGCGTTGCCAACACAAAATCCCGGGAGTCTTCATTTTTCTTTGTAGGCTGAGTTCCGAATGCTTGCACCTAGCCAAGAGGGCAAGCGGTGTAAACCCACCATCTTTTTTGTGTTATGTGGCGTCAAATGAATTAAGATCCCCGGGATTTTAATAATTCTACTCTTCTCAGAATTGCAAACCTGAAATCCCGGGGATCTTTGTTAATCTTTGTAGGGAGGGTTCCTGATACTTACTCCCATCCCGAAGGGCAAGCGGTGTGAACCCACCATCTTTTTTTGAGTCATTTGGTGTCCCATAGATTTCAGCACAATCCAACACGACCCACACTTTTCTGTTGATCGTGATGAGCCCGTAGAGACGTTGCACAAGGTGCCGAGAACACGAAGGCAGGCAACGTCTCTACGAATAATCCTTTCGCAGAGTTCAATAAATCTACATCTTTTTTGACTTAAATGGCATCACATAGGTCCCTGCGTAACCATACGTGACCTACAATTACGACATCAAATCCCGGGGATCTTTTTGGTTTAATCGGGTCTCGTCCGTAATGCCAACTTCCTAAAAATCCATAACGAACGCGGTATAATCAAATTTGGTATCAATCTATTTGGAGTATTCAATGACAGAAAGAAAAATCCGCGTTCTAATTGCCAAACCCGGGTTGGATGGGCATGATCGAGGTGCCAAAGTCATCGCACGCGCCTTGCGTGATGCCGGCATGGAAGTGATCTACACCGGTCTCCGCCAGACCCCCGAGATGATTGCAGAGGCGGCGCTGCAGGAAGATGTCGACGTTGTCGGGTTATCGATCCTCTCAGGTGCGCACAACGCCCTTGTACCCGCTGTGATCGAAAAACTTCACCAAAACGGCCTGGATGAAATCAAAGTCTTTATCGGCGGCATCATCCCGCAGGAGGATATTCCCAACCTGCTTAATAAGGGCGTCTACGCGGTTTATGGTCCTGGCACAGATACACATCTGGTTGCTGAAGAAATCAAGCAAGCCCTCCAGTTTTAGAATCAAACATCATGCCACAGATCGATCCGAACGCCATCCGCCAGGGAGACCGCCTCGCCCTTTCCCGAGCCCTGACCGCCGTAGAAAACGACACCCCTGAAAGCCGCCATATTCAGGCTGCGCTTTTCCCATTCACAGGTCGAGCGCACCTGGTGGGTGTGACCGGCGCCCCCGGTACTGGCAAAAGCACGCTGGTCAACCAGCTGGTGAAAGCCCTTCGCCACCCCATCAATCAGGAGACGACACCCAAGGTGGCCGTCATCGCTGTTGACCCGACCAGCCCCTTCACCGGTGGTGCTTTGCTCGGCGACCGCATCCGCATGCGCGATCTGGCCGGTGATCAAGGCATCTTCATCCGCTCAATGGCCTCTCGCGGTGCCTTAGGAGGGCTGGCACACAAAACAGCTGCCTTTACAACCATCCTGGATGGGGCTGGTTTTGACATCATCCTGATTGAGACAGTTGGTGCTGGACAAGCAGAAGTAGACATTGCCACACTGGCTCACACCGTGATCGTGGTGGAGGCGCCTGGCTTAGGTGATGACATCCAGGCGATTAAAGCGGGCATTCTTGAAATTGCGGATATCCTCGTCGTGAACAAATCAGATCTCCCCGGCGCTGAAAATACCGCGCGCGCCCTGCAGGTCATGCTTGAGATGGCACACGGACAGGGCAGCCTGCCCCTCGCAGGCAAACATATGCGTCGCGAGTCGGAAGCCGTCAAAACCAGGAACGTGGTTGATGAACCCGATTGGCGACCGCCCGTCCTTCAGGTGACGGCTACCGAGGGGGCGGGAATTGACAATTTAATCGGGCAGATTCAGAAGCACAAGTCGTTTTTGTTAGAATCTGGCCAATGGCAGGAAAAAGAAACCCACCGTTTGCAGCGAGATCTGGAGGTTTTGATTCAGGATCAATTGATCCGAGATTGGCAACAAAATTTGGATCGAGATCAATTTGAAACGGCTTTAAAGAAAGTGATCCAAAGAGAATGGACGCCGATCGAGGCAGCAGACTCTTTACTTACCAGATAGCCATCTTTTTCTTAACGATTTGTTTTGAGCATCGACACAGGTATCACAGGCACAGGAGAAGAACATGGAAAGAACCTTCATCAAAGATTTAGATCAACACATTGACCAGCAGGTCACAATTCAAGGCTGGTTGCATACCCTGCGCGATCAAAAAAGTATGCAATTCCTGATCCTCCGGGACAGGACGGGCTTGGTCCAGGTCGCCCATTACAAAAAAGGGGATCTGGCATTAGCAGAAACGATTTCAAACCTTGGGACTGAATCCGCCTTGACGGTCAGAGGTAAGGTGGTAAAAAATGAGATCGTCAAGCTGGGCGGCATCGAGATTCAACTTGAAGCGCTGGTCCCTGAAGCAGCTGCGGAAATTCCGCTGCCCTTTGAACCCTTTGGTGAATACTTACCGGACCAGGATTTTCGCCTGGATTGGCGTTACCTTGATTTGCGCCGTGAAACAAACCGCCTGATCTTCGAAGTCCAAACCACAGTTGAACAGGCGATGCGCGAGTACTGGATTAACCATGACTTTATCGAGATCCATTCGCCTAAAATCATGGGCGCACCCAGTGAGAGCGGCGCAGAGCTCTTCTCACTCCCCTACTTTGATACCACCGCTTATCTTGCCCAATCCCCCCAGTTTTATAAGCAAATGGCGATGGCAGCCGGTTTTGAACGTGTCTTTGAAATCGGCCCTGTTTTCCGGGCTGATCCCTCCTTTACCTCGCGCCATATGACCGAGTTCACCGGTATTGATATGGAGATGTCCTGGATCGACTCCCATGAGGATGTGATGGCTTTCATGGAAGGCTGGCTGGTTTACACCTATCAACGTGCCATTGAAAAGCACGGCAAATCAATTGAAGCTGCCTTTGAAGTCAAGCTAGAAGTGCCAGCAGTCCCCTTTCCTCGCATCACCATGGCTCAAGCCTTTGACCTTTTGTCTAAGATTGGATACAAACTGCCGCCCGAGAAGAAATATGACCTCGATCCCGGCGCAGAGCGTGCCCTTGGAACGTATTTCAAAGAGACACAGGGGCATGACTACGTCTTCGTCACCGAATGGCCGTTTGAAGCGCGACCCTTCTATCACATGCTCAAACCAGAAGATCCTGCCAACACGCGCAGTTTTGATCTGCTAGGTAAAGGGCTGGAGGTCGCCACAGGCGCGCAACGTGAACACCGTTATGAGGTGTTGAAGACTCAGGCATTAGCCAAAGGCCTGACCCTCGAACCCATCCAGAATTACCTTGATTATTTCCGCTATGGCACCCCTCCCCATGGCGGGTTCGGATTTGGCCTGAGCCGTTTTCTGATGATCATGTTGAACCTCGCCAATATTCGGGAAGCCGTCTATCTCTTCCGAGGACCGACAAGGCTCTCACCCTAAATCAGGATATGTCAAAGGACGGTGATAATATGCCTATATAAATGGTGAACGGATCCGCCTTCGGGCGGCAGAAAGAGAAGATATCCCTGTGTTCGTAAAGTGGGTCAATGACGATGAGGTCGCCGAAAACCTGATGTTCACCATGCCCTTCTCACGCTTTGAGGAAGAGCAATGGTATAACGCCATGATGGAGAAGCCACCCAGTGAACATATTTTCGTGATCGAAGTCAAAGATCAGGATGATCTGAACTACAAAGCGATTGGGACCTGCCAGTTTCATGACATTAATTGGCATCATCGAACGGGGGAGGTTGGCATCATGATCGGCGAAAAATCCTGCTGGGATCAAGGCTATGGGACTGAAACGATGCGCCTACTGCTCGATCACGGCTTTGCCACGCTCAACCTGCACCGAATCTGGTTGCAAGTTTATGCGAAAAACAAGCGCGGAATCCGTGCTTATGAAAAAGCCGGCTTCATCCACGAAGGGACATTTCGCCAGGCGGATTATCAGCATGGTCGCTACCATGACATTCATCTCATGAGCGTGTTAAAGGATGAATGGCAACCGTATTTATCCATCAATCAACAAAGGAAAGATCAAAATGACCACCCCACATATGCAGCATGATTTGCTTTTCGGGAATATCAAGCTTTTCGCAGGCACCTCCTGCCCCGAACTGGCCAATGAAATCGCTAATTACCTCGGACAGCCCCTGTGTGGACGAGATATCATTGAGTTCCCCAATGAAAATATATTTGTCAGGTTGCACAACAGTGTGCGTGGCCAGGATTGTTATATCATCCAAACCACCAGCGCACCGGTTCATGACAACCTGATGGAACTATTGATCCTGATCCAAACGCTCAAACTCGATTCCGCCGGTCGGATCACTGCCGTGGTGCCCTATTTGTGTTATGGACGGTCAGATAAAAAAGACAAACCCCGTGTGCCTATCACCGCCCGTCTGGTTGCAGATATGATCCAGATCGCCGGCGCCGATCGCTACATGACCATTGACCTTCACGCTGGGCAAATCCAGGGGTTCTTTTCAATCCCCGGGGATGTTTTACGTGGCTTCCACATCGTAAAGGATTACCTGCTTGAGCTGGCTCCCTGCATTCAGAATCCGGTGGTTGTGACAGCCGATCTGGGCTTTGCAAAAAAAGGACGTGACTATGCCGACCTCCTGCATACCGGTTTGGCCTTTATTGAGAAAAAGCGCACAGCAGATATCGAGAATCCCCACTCGCTGACCGTTATCGGCGATGTTCAAAACCGGGATGTGATCCTGGTTGATGATGAGGTCAACACAGGTGGATCCATGGTGCACGCTGTTGAAATTCTCAAAGAATATGGTGCTCGTAATATTTATATGGTTTTCATCCACCCTGTGTTTTCACATGATGCGGCTGAACGCCTGTCAGCGCTCCCAGTGAAACGTTTCATCACGACCAACACTATCCCGATTTCTCCCGATAAAAAAGCGTTATTCGGCAACAGGCTGGTTGTGCTCTCCATCGCCACCATGTTGGGGGAGGTTGTCCGACGGGCTAATGAAGGCCGTAGCGTGGGAGCCATGTTCAACGAATGATAAATAGCTAAGGAGATCGTCATGAACGACCAGGAACGCCAACAAGCACATAAGCAATTTGCTGTTGACCTCTTTAATCAAACCTGGGATTTGATCGAAAAACAAGAACGGAGCCAGGGAGAGATTGATCGCATGATTCATGCCGCCCATGCTTCCTGCTATCACTGGGAAGTTGTTGGGACTGGGGTTAACCTTGCCCGTGGTGAGTGGCTTATCAGCCGGGTTTATGCCCTATTAGATCGGGCTGAACCCGGCTTATATCATGCTGGACGTTGCCTCCAAATCACGCTTGAAAATGGACTCAAAGATTTCGACCTTGCCTTTGCTTATGAAGCGATGGCACGAGCTGCCAGCCTTAACGGTGACAAAACTAGGAAAGCAAAATTTAACACCTTGGCAGAAGAAGCTGCCGCACAGATCAAGGACCCCGGCGACCGTCAATATTTCTTAAGCGAACTTCAAACCATCCCCCCTGGATAACCAAGCAGGTTTTTCCCTCCTGCATTGATTGACTGGGGGATGTAACACAGACTAAAATAAGGGCACAAGAACAAATAAGGAGATAAGAATGCAACCTTTTCCCTCAAAGCGGGCACCCGCTTTTGCTGATATCCCGGATGAGAAATGGAATGATTGGCGTTGGCAGCTCAGTCATCGCCTGAATTCCGTTGAGGACTTTGAGCAAATCATCACCCTGACTGAGAGTGAGCGCAAAGCGCTCAACCAGCGCGGTTTATTTCGGGTGGATATCACGCCCTATTTCGCCTCATTGATCGATCCTGAAAATCCTCAAGACCCCATTCGGAAGCAGACCATTCCCACAGCAGGTGAAATCCTTCCCTTTACCGGTGAAATGCAAGACTCCCTTGCCGAGGATGCGCACTCTCCCGTCCCGGGTCTAGTACACCGCTACCCTGATAGGGTCTTGATGTTGGTCACCACACAATGCGCCAGTTACTGTCGCTACTGCACTCGTTCACGGATTGTGGGTGATCCAACCCAATCCTTTACCAGTAAGGATTTCGAGGCACAGCTCGATTACCTGCGGCGAACGCCTCAGGTGCGCGATGTGCTCCTTTCCGGCGGGGATCCCCTCACCTTAGCGCCTAAAGTTTTGGAACGCTTATTAGCCGCCTTGCGTGAGATCCCCCATGTTGAGATCGTCCGTATTGGTTCTCGTGTCCCCGTTTTTATCCCTCAACGGGTGACGGATGAATTGTGTGAGATGCTGCAGCAATTCCATCCCCTGTGGCTCAACATCCATGTCAATCATCCCAATGAGATCACAGCAGAGCTGGCAGAAGCCTGTGACAAGCTCACCCGGGTTGGGATCCCCCTCGGCAACCAGTCTGTTCTTCTGGCAGGGGTAAATGATGACCCGCATATCCAACGCAGGCTGGTCCATGACCTGGTTCGGATCCGCGTGCGACCCTATTATCTCTATCAATGCGATCTTGTCCAGGGCGCCGGGCATTTCCGCACACCTATCGGTAAGGGCATCGAAATCATCGAAGCCCTGCGCGGGCATACCTCAGGCTTTGCTGTCCCTACTTATGTGGTGGATGCCCCTGGTGGTGGGGGCAAGATCCCCCTTAATCCCAATTACCTGATCAGCTATTCAGACCATAAAATTGTCCTGCGCAATTATGAGGGCTACATCACCACCTATGAAG